>JBJUHT010000121.1:0-33567 GCA_046070105.1 Dolichospermum sp. | reverse complement strand
CTGCAATTGATCAGAATCTGACCTTAATTCAATCACAAAATCAGGACAAATAGGTGCAAATTTTTTCTGCTGTTTTAGTGTTAGTTGATTCCATCTTTCTAATTTTATCCAAGCAGCATCAGGAGAACGTTTTGCACCTGTTGAAAGTGTAAATCCTGTACTGGGACTAAAAGTTATACCTGTGCCATCTTTTTCTGACCATACCCATAGCTGTCCAAATATATTACCTTCTCGGTTTCCTGTTTCTGAACCTGCGGGTGGCATAATTGATATTTCTCCAAATTGATTTCTCTCAATGCGTAAATCACGGTTTTCTTGACAGAATTGAAAAAATTGATCATCTGTCATTTGCATTGATGAGGGAAAATGTAATATCAAAGGTGATGAAATCATAATTATTTCTTCCATCTGAAATTAAAATTAATTTTATCACAAAAAATTGCTGAAATTAGCTAATACATAATTATTAACAATTGAGCAATTAAAAATAGAATTAAACGCAAGTTGTTAAAAAGTCCTGATCAGATATAAAATATTAAGAATTGAACAAAGGGTAAATATGCGATTACTACACACCATGCTCCGAGTAGGTAATTTAGACGAATCTTTGAAATTTTACTGTGATATTCTAGGAATGAAGTTACTCCGACGTAAAGATTACCCTGGGGGAGAGTTTACCCTCGCTTTTGTCGGTTATGGGGAAGAAAGTGACCACTCGGTTATAGAACTCACCCACAATTGGGGCGTAGAAAAGTATGATTTAGGAAACGCTTATGGTCATATCGCTTTGGGTGTGAATAATATTTACGCTACCTGTGAAGCCATTAGTCAATTGGGTGGTAAAGTAGTTCGAGAACCAGGACCTATGAAACATGGTTCAACGGTAATTGCTTTTGTGGAAGACCCAGATGGTTATAAAGTGGAATTGATTCAGTTAAAGACTCCAGAATAATTTAAGGTAGGGGTAGGAAGATAAAAAACTTCCTGACCCTTGACCCATTTTCTCTATAAAATTAAGTCACAAATCTAAAATCTAACATCTAAAATTCTCAAGATGCAGCCTACAGATCCTGATAAATTTACTGATACAGCCTGGAAAGCGGTAACCAAATCCCAAGACGTGGTTCGCGCCTATAAACAACAACAATTAGAAGTTGAACATTTAATTATTGCTCTTTTAGAAGAACCAACCAGCCTAGCTACAGCCATTCTCACCCGCGCGGAGGTTGATTCTGTCCGATTTAAACAACAATTAGAGGCTTTTACTCAGCGTCAACCGAAGGTCGGAAAAAGTGATCAACTTTACCTGGGGCGTAATTTGGATTTGCTGCTGGATAAAGCTAATGAAATTAGAGCCAAAATGAAAGAGGAGGAAATCTCGGAAGGACATATAATTTTGGCCTTTGCTGATGATGAACGGATTGGTAAACGCTTATTTAAAAGCTTAAATATAGATATCGCTCAAGTAGAACTTGGGGTTAAATCTGCTCGCAATAGTCAAAAAGTGAAATCATCTCCTAAAGCTGAAATAGATGTACCTGATGAAGCTTTAAAAAGATTTGGACGAGATTTGACAGAACAAGCCAAAGCCGGAAAATTAGATCCGGTTATCGGTAGAGATGATGAAATTCGTCGGGTAATTCAGGTTTTATCTCGTCGTAGCAAAAATAACCCTGTATTAATTGGTGAACCAGGAGTAGGTAAAACTGCGATCGCGGAAGCTTTAGCCCAGAGAATGGTCAATGGTGACGTTCCTGAATCTCTAAAAAACCGTCAATTAATCTCTTTGGATATCGGTAGTTTGATTGCTGGTGCCAAATATAGAGGTGAATTTGAAGACCGTTTAAAAAATGTTCTCCGTGAAGTTACGGAATCAAACGGGCAAGTAGTTTTATTTATTGATGAACTCCATACCGTTGTCGGCGCTGGTTCTAATCAACAAGGATCTATGGATGCTGGTAATTTACTTAAACCCATGTTAGCCCGTGGTGAACTACGTTGTATTGGTGCAACTACCTTAGATGAATATCGCAAATTTATTGAAAAAGATGCAGCATTAGAAAGACGTTTTCAACAGGTATATGTAGATCAACCAACCGTAGAAAACACAATTTCCATTTTGCGGGGTTTAAAAGAGCGTTATGAAGTGCATCATAATGTCAAAATTTCCGATTCTGCTTTAGTGGCTGCTGCAACCTTATCAGCGCGTTATATTGCAGATAGATTTCTACCAGACAAAGCCATAGACTTAGTTGACGAAGCCGCAGCGAAATTAAAAATGGAAATTACTTCCAAACCGGCGGAATTAGAAACCATTGATAGAAGATTAATGCAGCTAGAAATGGAAAAACTGTCATTATCCAGAGAAGAACAGAGTATTTCCCCAACTAGAGAAAGATTAGAACGAATTCAAGCAGAAATTGCCAGTTTAACAGTTAAACAGGAAATATTCAATCAACAATGGCAAGGAGAAAAGCAGTTATTAGAAGCTATTAGCGTTTTAAAAAAAGAAGAGGATACGCTCAAGGTACAAATTGAACAAGCAGAACGAGATTATGATTTGAATAAAGCCGCTCAACTCAAATATGGTAAATTAGAGAGCGTACAAAGGGAACGGGAAAGCAAAGAAACCCAACTCTCAGAAATTCAAACCCAAGGTTCTACCCTGCTGCGGGAACAAGTTACAGAAGCGGATATTGCCGAAATTGTGGCAAAATGGACGGGAATCCCCTTAAATCGGCTTTTAGAATCAGAAAGACAAAAATTACTCAAATTAGAAAGTCATTTACATGAAAGGGTAATTGGTCAAGAAGAAGCCGTTTCCGCCGTCTCTGCGGCGATTCGCCGCGCCCGTGCGGGGATGAAAGACCCCTCTCGACCTATTGGGTCATTTTTGTTTATGGGACCAACTGGCGTGGGTAAAACTGAACTAGCTCGCGCTTTAGCTCAGCTTCTCTTTGATTCAGAGGATGCTTTGGTGCGTTTGGATATGTCCGAGTACATGGAAAAACACTCTGTTTCTCGTTTAGTCGGTGCGCCTCCAGGATATGTGGGTTATGAAGAAGGGGGACAACTTTCTGAAGCCATTCGCAGACATCCTTATTCGGTGGTACTATTGGATGAAGTGGAAAAAGCCCATCCCGATGTATTTAATATTTTATTGCAAGTCTTAGATGATGGTAGAGTTACTGATTCCCAAGGACGGGCTGTAGATTTCCGAAATACCGTTATAGTCATGACTAGCAACATTGGAAGTGAACATATTTTAGATGTTTCCAGCAATAATTCTAAGTATGATTTGATGCGTAATAAAGTTATGGAAGGTTTACGAAGTCACTTCCGTCCTGAATTTCTGAACCGCGTTGACGACATTATCCTCTTCCACACTCTTAATCGTTCAGAAATGCAACACATAATTCGTATTCAACTTCAACGAGTTGAAAATCTACTTAAAGAACAAAAAATATATTTTGAAATATCCCAAGCCGCTTGTAATCATCTTGTAGAAGCTGGATATGATCCAGTTTATGGCGCACGTCCGCTGAAAAGGTCAATTCAGCGAGAAGTGGAAAATCCTCTGGCTACCAAATTATTGGAAAATACTTTCATTTCCGGTGATACAATCTTGATTGATATGGGTGAAACTGGTTTGACTTTTGAGAAAAAACCGCATAATAAGGTGACAGTGACACAAAACACTGTGAAGTTAATAGAAGCATCTTCAGATATATAAAAGTTTATTTTCTCACGCAGAGACGCTCAAGGCGCGGAGATAAGATTGTTTTTTATGTCTTATCTATGTCTTTGCGTCTTTTGCGTTTTTTTGGTTCATTTAATCTATTTTCTTTTTGGTGGGACGTTTCCTTTCTGATTTTTTTTTAAAGCCTACTGCTTGCGCTGCGTCACTATCTGACCCAAATTGACCTTTTACTGCTTCTTTCATGGCTAGAACGGCTTTATGGAACTCCCATTCTGCTTGTTTTGCAGCATCTGCGGCGGCTTTAAATAATGCTTGTTTTTCAGTTTCTTCTTGTTGTTTTGTTACCATTTCTGTATATGCTTTTTGTAATGCTTCTGGTGTGGCTTCTACGCGACCAGTAGCATAACCAATAACGGCTGTAAGTCCATTGTAGGAATCTATGTCTTGCTGAATTGTGTTAGGTGTAATTCGACGGGTTGTATCTGGTGCTGGCATATTAATTTTGTTTTTATCAACAGTTTTATTAGAATACTATGCAATGTTTATTTTGACAATGTTTTATTTATATTTTTTATATAGTTATTTTTTGTTTATTAATTTGTCTTTTTGTATTGTTATCCAATGCTTTTGTTTGTTGTTGCAATCTTTTGGGAATTAATGACAGTAGTTTAGTATTAAGTTTTATTTTTTTTGTAAAATGTTTTTTTATTTTTGGATAATTATTGATAAATATTTTACTTTAAAGTTGTTTTAATAGTAAGTAATTTTTTTCTTTTTTTTAAATATAAGTATATTCCCTATATAACCTTTTTGATATAAATATGTATTATTTATTAATAAACTTACTTTTAATTTTAAAATATTTGTGTTTTAATATACTACATTTTTTATGATAGTTTACGCTGTGTAGTTATGTCAAATACATTATTAACAGATAAAACTTGTATTATAGCGAATTTGCTGGTAAATAAACCACGGTTTTTGTTTCGCGCAAAAGCGCAAAACAAAAAGATTATTAAAGTCTAGTTTAAATTGCCAAAAACTGTTGTAAGTTTATTGAAGTATGTCTACATCACAAAAATTTTATATTTTATAACATAGGTAAGTCAGTTAGCGTTAAAAATTGTCGTTATCACAAAAAAAACAGAAAACTCTTAACGTCAGTTTTTTCGGTTTATTTACTTAACTACTGTATTTTATTAAACTATTGTGCATTTAATTTGTATAAAGTTGACAAGCAAAATACTTGTTTTATAATTTTATTTTTAAAATTTTTAATAAGTAGAATTTTAAATAAATAGAATGTATAATTATTTTTATGTATTATTATACAGTGCTTCTGTTAATTATTGCAGCATTTTACAAATAAATGACAATAAAATAAGATTATAATTAGGTCTTATTAGTTTTTGTAAAAATGGTTTTGTATTAAATTCTTAAAGATTTTTGATATTCAACAGAATTTTAAGAATAGACAACAATGTTTATGGATAGCAATGCAGAAGAATTGTTGTAGTTGCAATTTAGTTAATTTTTGCAGCAAAAATGAACAACCATAAGTAGGTCGTTCATTTTTTGAATACTGATAATTATTTATATAATACTAGTTACTAGCATTATTAAGAGGTTTTAATTGACGAAAAGAACGTAATTTTTGGAAAAACTTATCATGATCAAAGTTTAAAGGATCAACTTTTTTACCTGCCACATCTACAGCACGATGAGTAGTAATTCTATCATCTGGGACTTGACTTTGAGCAATTAACCAAGCCAGAGAATCATATTGAGCCTCAGTATAACCACTATGTTGATCAATATTATTTTTTCCCCAAGCATCAGGGGGAGTTTCCAGAGAGACATGATAAGCAAAATTATTCACAGACGGTGGTAAACTAGGATTAGTTTGAACAGTTTCTGGACCATTAACACCTTTAAATACTGAATTACCTGCTCCAAAAGCGCGTTTTTCTGGGGGAACCAAATAAACAACCGTTCCCTGTAAAGTAATTATAGCGTGATAACTAGCTTGAACACTTTGATCATCATGAGGAGTTTGAAAAAAATTAATGGCACTAGAAGCCGAATTACTGGTTTCATGAAGGACTATAATAGCTTGATGATTGAGAGGTAGACCATGAATATCTGTGGTATAGCGATCGCCATAATTGCTAGAATCAACCTGAAACTGTTGAAGATCCGGTTTATATTTGCTAAATTCCTTAGTAGTTGCGTATACAAGATTCATTTGATGATTGTTCACCGAAGATGGCGTAAAATTTTGTTTTTTTTCCCTCATGGTTAATACTGACTGTATTTGGGGAGGCAGATATTGATTCCAGGATTTATCCGAGGAATTGCGTGAATTTGTCTGATTTTGTGGATTTTTGGCTGCCCCAATAATTAGTGTCAAAACTAACATAGCCAACATCAGAGAAATCAGTAAAACTCTAGTCGCCCAAACTCTAAATTTCATATTTTTGAATACTGATAATATAGCTAATATCACTTCTGGTAACTTTGCGCCTTTGCTTCTTTGCGCCTTTGCGCGAAACATAGCCATCAAAATCTGAGAAGATCATAAAATAAGTCTAAGATAACAAAACCAACATTATTTTTTTAACACAATTATGACCCATCCCTTTCTCAAACATCTACATAGTCCAGAACGTCCCGTAATCGTTTTTGACGGTGCTATGGGAACAAACCTACAAAGCCAGAACCTGACAGCTGAAGACTTTGGGGGTGCAGAATATGAAGGTTGTAACGAATACTTAGTGCATAGTAAACCGGAAGCCGTCGCCAAAGTTCACCGTGATTTTCTGACAGCTGGTGCTGATGTCATTGAAACTGATACCTTTGGTTCTATGTCCATAGTCCTAGCAGAATACGACCTAGCAGACCAGGCTTATTATCTCAACAAAACTGCTGCCGAACTAGCCAAAAGCGTCGCTGCGGAATTTTCCACCCCCGAAAAACCTAGATTTGTCGCTGGTTCTATTGGACCGACAACCAAACTCCCCACCTTGGGGCATATTGATTTTGACACAATGAAAGCCTCTTTTGCGGAACAAGCAG
This sequence comes from Dolichospermum sp., assembly GCA_046070105.1. Lineage (GTDB taxonomy): Bacteria > Cyanobacteriota > Cyanobacteriia > Cyanobacteriales > Nostocaceae > Dolichospermum. The sequence goes on along the minus strand of JBJUHT010000121.1, from coordinate 26,792 downwards.
AGGCACTATTTGATGGTGGTGTGGATTTATTTTTAGTAGAGACCTGCCAAGACGTGCTGCAAATTAAAGCTGCATTAAATGGAATTGAGGAAGTTTTTGGCAAAAAAGGGGAAAGAAGACCATTAATGGTGTCTGTCACCATGGAAATCATGGGAACAATGCTGGTAGGTACAGAAATCAACGCCGTTCTCACAATTTTAGAACCTTACCCCATTGATATTCTGGGTTTAAATTGCGCCACTGGTCCCGACTTGATGAAACCACATATCAAGTATTTATCAGAACATTCCCGCTTCGTAGTTTCCTGTATTCCCAACGCAGGTTTACCGGAAAACGTCGGTGGTAAAGCACATTACCGATTAACACCCGTTGAATTACGAATGGCGTTAATGCACTTTGTTGAAGATTTAGGTGTCCAAGTGATTGGGGGTTGCTGTGGGACACGGCCAGCACACATTCAACAATTGGCGGAAATTGCCAAAGAGTTAAAACCGAAAGTTAGACAACCGAGTTTAGAACCAGCAGCCGCATCAATTTATACTACTCAAGCCTACAATCAAGATAATTCTTTCTTGATTATTGGTGAACGTCTTAACGCCAGTGGTTCTAAAAAATGCCGTGATTTACTCAACGCCGAAGACTGGGATGGTTTAGTCTCAATGGCACGGAGTCAAGTCAAAGAAGGCGCACATATCCTAGATGTTAACGTGGACTATGTAGGACGGGACGGCGTGCGTGATATGCACGAATTGGTTTCTAGGATAGTCAATAACGTTACACTACCTTTAATGCTGGATTCCACCGAATGGGAAAAAATGGAAGCGGGGTTAAAAGTTGCTGGTGGTAAGTGTTTACTCAATTCTACTAATTACGAAGACGGTGAACCACGATTTTTAAAAGTCCTAGAATTAGCGAAAAAATACGGTTCTGGTGTCGTTATTGGCACAATTGACGAAGATGGTATGGCCCGGACCGCAGAGAAAAAATTTCAAATTGCCCAACGTGCTTACCGTCAAGCTGTAGAATATGGTATTGCTCCTACAGAAATATTTTTTGATACTTTAGCTTTACCTATTTCTACTGGCATTGAAGAAGATCGGCAAAATGGTAAAGCCACCATAGAATCAATTCGTCGTATTCGCCAAGATTTGCCCGGAAGTCATGTCGTATTAGGTGTTTCTAATATTTCCTTTGGCTTAAATCCAGCAGCGCGGATGGTACTAAATTCCATGTTTCTGCATGAGGCCATGAATGCGGGCATGGATGCAGCAATTGTCAGCGCGAGTAAAATTTTACCACTTAGTAAAATCGAACCTCAACATCAAGAAGTTTGTCGGCAGTTAATTTACGATGAACGCAGATTTGATGGTAATGTCTGCGTTTATGATCCATTAGGAGAATTAACAACAATTTTTGCAGGAGTCAAAACTAAACGTAATACGGGAATTGATGAAAATTTACCAATTGAAGAACGTTTGAAACGGCATATTATTGACGGTGAACGCATTGGTTTAGAAACCCAATTGACAAAAGCTTTAGAACAATATCCTCCCCTAGAAATCATCAATACTTTCTTATTAGACGGGATGAAAGTTGTGGGTGAATTATTCGGTTCTGGACAAATGCAACTACCTTTTGTGTTACAATCAGCCGAGACTATGAAAGCTGCGGTTGCCTATTTAGAACCGTTCATGGAAAAATCGGAATCTGGTAATAATGCCAAAGGAACTTTTGTAATTGCTACTGTCAAAGGTGATGTCCATGATATTGGTAAAAACCTGGTGGATATCATTTTATCTAACAATGGTTATAAAGTGATTAATCTAGGCATTAAACAATCTGTAGAAAACATCATTCAAGCTTACGAACAGTATCAACCTGATTGTATTGCTATGAGTGGATTATTAGTAAAATCCACCGCTTTTATGAAGGAGAATTTACAGACTTTCAATGAAAAGGGTATTACTGTACCAGTGATTTTAGGTGGCGCTGCTTTAACTCCTAAATTTGTTTATCAAGATTGCCAAAATACCTATCAAGGTAAGGTAATTTACGGTAAAGATGCCTTTTCTGATTTGCATTTTATGGATAAATTAATGCCAGCTAAAATAGCCGGGAATTGGGATGATATCCAAGGGTTTTTGGATGAAGTTAACGAGGAAAATGGCCATGAAGCTGTTGGGGAAAAGGGCGGGCAAGATGCCCACCCCACAATAGATAATACTGACATTAAAAAAGAGGTTGATACGCGGCGTTCTGATTTTGTGGCTGTAGATATTGAACGTCCAAAACCACCTTTTTGGGGAACGCAGTTTTTACAACCTGATGATATTTCTTTGGAGGAATTATTTTGGTATTTGGATTTGCAAGCTTTGGTGGCTGGACAATGGCAATTCCGTAAACCGAAGGAACAATCTAAGGAAGAATATCAAGGGTTTTTAGCTGATAAAGTTTACCCGGTTTTAGAGGAGTGGAAACGGCGAATTATTGAGGAAAATTTATTGCACCCTCACGTGATTTATGGGTATTTTCCTTGTCAGTCTGTGGGGAATAGTTTATTGATTTATGAAACGAACCACGGAGGCACAGAGGACACGGAGGTAAGGGTTAGTTTTGAGTTTCCCCGTCAGAAGTCTTTGAATCGCTTGTGTATTGCAGATTTCTTTGCACCCAAGGAGTCGGGAATAATTGATGTTTTCCCTATGCAAGCAGTGACTGTGGGGGAAGTGGCCACGGAATTTGCTCAAAAGCTGTTTGCTAATAATCAATACACTGATTATTTGTATTTTCATGGTATTGCTGTGCAGGTGGCGGAGGCTTTAGCCGAATGGACTCACGCGAGAATCCGCCGGGAGTTAGGTTTTGGTGATTCTGAACCGGATAATATTCGGGATATTCTAGCGCAGCGTTATCAGGGTTCTCGGTATAGTTTCGGCTATCCGGCTTGTCCGAATATTCAAGACCAGTTTCAGCAGTTACGGTTGTTGGAGGTGGAAAGAATGAAGATGTACATGGATGAAAGTGAACAACTTTATCCTGAACAGTCTACAACGGCGATAATTGCTTATCACCCAGCAGCGAAGTATTTTACGGCTTAGTCTCACTTAATCACCCCCTCGATTGTGAAATAGAGGGGGGATTCAATACAGACTATGTTATATTTCATAAGGTGTCTGCCAGTTGGGAAATCAAACAGCTAACTGCTTGGATCGCCTGTTTTGAGGATTTTAGGATTTTTGGTATTAATTAACCAATGACCACTGACCAGTAACGTGAATCTTGTCTAGATTGGGCGTTTAAATTAAATATATTCATGAGCATTTCGACTTCCGTACTGAGTGATTTACTCAAATCACTTCCCTATCTGCGACCCCAGTTATATTTTAAGGCTTCATTAACGGCGCTCTCTCATGCTATAGAAGATCAGGTTTTGGCCGCTAATTTAGACCAACCCTTGATCATAGCTAGTTTCCAGAAAGAGCGATTCTATCGTCAAGAAGCCCATCGTTATCAACGACTTGGGGAAAAAAGTAACCAAATATATGTATTATCTGCACCAGAGACCGAGTTTGCTCAAGTTACTGATGACTATGAACAGATAGCTTTTGAACCTGATGATGGGTTAACTCAAGAATGGCATTTAGTAGTAGTTGCTGATAACTATTCTAGCTGTTTGATCTGCCGTGAAAGTCTTGGTTCTCAGTCCAAAAATCAAGATATCCCAGAGATGATTCCTAGTTTGGATATGGATACAGCACGAAGATTTGAGGGAATTTGGACATCAGAAAAAAGAACCTGTCTCCAAGCGGCGCAATTGTTATTGAATAGAATTAAGGTTTATCGGCCGGATTTAGAGGGGAAAGTTGATCAAGTCAAAAAGCGGTTTGGAATTGGTGAATTAGTAAACAAGTCAGGAGCTAATTTCAGCCATGAATATGCTTGTGATATTGATACAGATCCGTTTGTGCAAAGGTTGGTAACATATCTGCAAGCCAGCCAGTATAAACTACATAAAGCTTACCGTTCAATTGCGGCTCAAGCTCGGAAAGAAAAGTTAGTAAATTCCATTAGTACAGCAATTAGGCGATCGCTTGATCCACGGGAAATTCTGGAAGTTGCGGCTCAAGAGTTGGGTCAACAGTTACAAACCTGTCGGTGTTTAATTTATCGCGCCCAATCTACAGATGGTAAAGCCATAATTGAGCATGAATTTTTAAATTCTGATGTCACATCTGTACTAGGTCAAAATTGGGAGTTACAACATAATCCTCTATTTCAGCAGGTAGTGGAGCGGGGGGAGGGAGTATATGTAGTTGATACACAAACAGATAGTCAATTTCAGAAATCAGGGACTTTATCGAAAATTGTCCGGCAGTTTGGGGTGCGTTCTTGGTTAATAGAACCCGTATTATATCAAGGAAAACTCTTAGGAATTGTGGAGTTACATCATTGTCATTTTCCTGGACATGAATGGCAACCAGGGGAGGTAGACCTAGTACAAGCCATAGCGACTCAAATCGGTGCAGCACTAATTCAAGCTGAATCCTTTGCAAATTTAGAAGAACTTAATCAACAACTAGAAGCTTTAGACCGAACCCGGAGGAATTTAATTGCTATTACAGGCCATGAACTTCGCACCCCGCTATCTACCATTCAAGTTTGTTTAGAGAGCTTGGCGACAGAACCAGATATGCCCAGGGAAATGCAACAAGTGATGTTAAATACCGCGCTTTCCGATTCAGAAAGAATGCGGAAACTGGTACAAGACTTTTTAACCCTTTCTAACTTAGAAAGTGGGCGGGTAGAATGGCATCCTGAATCATTAACCATCCAAGAATGTGTAGATTTAGCCTTGAGTCGCTTACGGACGCGCTCTAGTCAAGAAAAGCTACCGCAAATTAAAATCCAAATTCCCGAAAACTTACCCTTAGTGAAGGCTGACGGTGATTGGTTGGTGGAAGTATTAGCCAAACTGATAGATAATGCTTGTAAATTCACTCCTGTTTCAGGGAAGATTACTATTAATGCCAAGAGCGGCGTTCAGGAGACCCTAGAAGTGATCATATCGGACACAGGCCGGGGAATTGAACCCAACTGCCTAGAAATCGTTTTTGACCGCTTTTACCAAGAGGAAGGGGCATTACGCCGGACGACAGGTGGAACTGGATTGGGTTTAGCAATTTGTCGGCAAATTGTCAATGGCTGGGGCGGAAAAATTTGGGCCCAGTCTGCTGGTAAAGACCAAGGTAGTGAGTTGCATTTTACAATTCCCATTGTGCTAGGCAGTTAGGAACAGATCATGACCAAAGTGACTAAAAACTGTTACAGTCTATAACGGAATCGCAACATAAGTCGAGATCCGATGTTAGTATGCCCTAAAAACCTACAAGAGATAAATTATGGCAACTCTGACTGGCAAAACCCCAATTTTTGGTGGCAGCACCGGTGGTCTACTCACCAAAGCCGAAGTAGAAGAAAAGTACGCTATCACCTGGACTAGCCCCAAGGAGCAAGTGTTTGAAATGCCCACTGGTGGCGCGGCGAAGATGGTAAAAGGGGAAAACCTGCTATACATTGCTCGCAAAGAGTATGGTATTGCTTTAGGCGCGCAACTTCGCAAGTTCAAAATCACCGATTACAAGGTTTACCGCATTTTACCAAGTGGCGAAACCACTATGATTCACCCTGCTGATGGTGTCTTCCCTGAAAAGGTAAATGCTGGACGTTCTATGGTTCGTCACGTACCCCGCAGAATCGGTCAAAACCCCAATCCCGCACAAATCAAGTTCAGCGGTAAAGCTACTCACGATGTTTAATCCTTAGTGGGTAATGGGTAATGGGGAGAAAATTTTGCCCCCTTACCCATGACAAAAAACTTGTTTACGAATTTTAATTGTTAATTGCCAATTATTTATGATATTCCCCGATTTCGAGCAGTTTGTGAAGCTGACTAGCCAAGGTAATTTTGTCCCGTTGTATCAAGAATGGATCGCCGACTTAGATACGCCTGTATCTGCTTGGTATAAAGTTTGTGCAGATCAACCTTATAGCTTTTTGCTGGAATCGGTGGAAGGTGGGGAAAAGTTAGGACGTTATAGTTTATTGGGTTGTGATCCTTTGTGGATTTTGGAAGCCAGGGGTGATCAAACTACGCAAATACATCGAGATGGTTCTCAACAAGTTTTTACAGGTGATCCCTTTGCGGTTTTATCTGAATGTTTAGCACCTTATCATCCAGTAAAATTACCAGAGCTACCTTCAGGAATTGGCGGTTTATTTGGGTTTTGGGGCTATGAATTAATAAATTGGATTGAGCCGCGTGTGCCAATTCATGCCCAAGATCAGCGCAATATCCCTGATGGATTATGGATGCAGGTAGACCAGTTATTGATTTTTGACCAGGTAAAACGGAAAATTTGGGCGATCGCCTACGCAGATTTACGTAATTCAACTGATTTAAAGGTAGCATATCAAGAAGCGAGCGATCGCATTCAGGAAATGGTGAGAAAGCTATCTTTACCTCTATCACCTGAAAAGACCAAATTATCTTGGAAAGCACCTAAAAAGGGTGCTAAAGGGGGAATAGAGGAATATACTAGTAACTTTACCCGCCCAGAATTTTGCGCTAGTGTGGAAAAAGCGAAAGCATACATTAAAGCCGGTGATATTTTTCAAGTAGTCATTTCGCAACGCTTATCCACAGAATATACAGGTGATCCCTTTGCTTTGTATCGTTCTTTACGTCAAATCAATCCCTCACCTTACATGGCCTATTTTAACTTCCAAAACTGGCAAATTATCGGTTCTAGTCCCGAAATTATGGTGAAAGCTGAACGCAATGATCAAGGGGAAATTATCGCTACAGTGCGTCCCATTGCGGGAACTCGACCTAGAGGGAAGAATAGCCAGGAAGATGCGACCTTTGCAGAAGATTTACTTCAAGACCCCAAGGAAATCGCCGAACACGTGATGTTAATAGATTTAGGACGCAATGATTTAGGGCGGGTATGCAGCAGCGGTAGTGTTAAGGTGGATGAATTAATGATCATTGAACGCTACTCTCATGTAATGCACATTGTCAGTAATGTAATGGGTAAATTAGCACCTGGTAAAACGGCCTGGGATTTACTGAAAGCGTGTTTTCCTGCGGGAACTGTCAGCGGTGCGCCCAAAATCCGCGCTATGGAAATTATTAATCAGTTAGAACCGAGTCGCAGAGGCGTGTATTCCGGTGTATATGGATACTATGATTTTGAAGGACAATTGAATACTGCGATCGCTATTAGAACTATGGTATTACATAATCAAACTGTAACTGTCCAAGCGGGTGCGGGTTTGGTAGCTGACTCGGAACCGGAAAGGGAATATGAGGAAACTCTGAATAAAGCGAGGGGGATGTTGGAAGCCATTCGTTGTTTACGATGAGTTTATTGTTTAATTTTTTCTCTTTTGAGACACAGAGGGTAGTTTATAATTCGTCTTGTCCAGCTTTGTCTTGCTTATACAACGAGGATAGTTCTTCCTCGTCGGTATCTAGTTTACCAGATTTTTCGATGCTTGTCAATACTTCTTACTTTTAAACCGTGAAACTATTTTCTTGACTTATGGAGGTTAGAGAGAAAGAATTAAATTGAGTATATTTAATTCATGGGAATTTAAGAGGTACTTTTCTGTAAAAACTTTATTTCTGATTTCTTCTAAACTATAACTTCTAAACACAACAAATGGAAATTCTTGATATTGATAACCAATAGGTAACACATTTCCCACAGGATATAATGAACGAATATAAATAGATAAAATATCTTTAAAACGTTGATCTTCCGGTTCTTTTATGTTAGCTTGAAAATAATCCTTCATTACTTCTCCACTAATAAAAGCAAATAAAGGTAAAGCATAATATTGGTCATTTTGTTGAGTTTTTTGCACATAATTCTGAGTTTTTTGAGGTGCATTTTTGAGTTTTTCTATTAATTCTATAGCATATCTAACCGCATAAGTCAAACTTTCGGGATAAATTTTACTGTGACTAATACTTTGCAAATTTTTCCATAATTCAGTATTAGCATATTTTTCAATATCTAATAACCGCATTTGATAAGACTCTTCAATTTTTTTAGTCGGTACTATTAACATACCTCCACTAATATAACCTAATTCCAAAGGTTTAAAATCCAGTAATTTATCAAAAGTTTTCGCAAGTTCTAAAAAGTTGTTGTTAAAATTTTCTCTAATAGTTAAATAACTTGCTTCTGTGTTTTTTTCTACTAGGAAATCTCCATCTTTCATTAGTGATTCTAAACTGGTAAATGCTTGTTTTAATGATGAATGACTTTTATTTCTATTATATTCTTTCTTGAGTTGAGAAATTAAATTTTCTATTTGACTAGAAAAACTTTCCCCCGCAGCAAAAACCGATTTTCCTCCAATGGGAATCAGAATATATGGTTTTCTACCAACAATACCATAACCTTGGATTCTTGTCATAATAGATGCTTTAAGAATGAGTAAAATATTTAATAAACTTAAAGCACTTTCTTGTACAGAAATTTGGGGTTCATCTTGGTAATAAGTAGCACGTTCAGCTAAATAGAAATTAAGATATTTATCTTGATTATCTATGATATCATTTCCTCGACCTCGATAAATAACTTGAATTATTTCCATGAGGTTTTTTTCAATTTCAAACTTAGGAATTTCTACTAAAATATGTGTTGCTTTGGGAAAGGATAAACCACGACTTCCTGAAGCAGTCATAAATACAACTTTGACGGTTTCTTGATATTGTTTAATTTCCTGTTTTTCCTGTTCAGAAATGTTTGCGTGTATTTCTAAATAATGGGTATTTTTTACAAAGTTTCCCGGTTGTAATTTTCTTTGAATTTCATCAATTATTTCTGCTAGTTTGGGTTTATTTTGGATGTAAACTATAATTTGTGCTATTTCCGGGTTTTGAAATAAAGTTTGAATGTCGTTAATAATTTGTTCTTGGACTATTTTTTCTAACTGCGATAGAGATTTATCTTTGAGTTTGGTAGTATTGCTAAATTTACGAGATTCAATAATAATTTGATAGTTGATGGTTAAACTTTTCGCAGGATAGGTATTAGTATTAATGATGATAGATGGTAAGTTGTTAAATGTGAAATGTTCCACAGATAAAGGTTGAATATTTGACTCTGTTTTGCGGAAAAAGATTTTATTTGGTTCGGGGGTACTGTCTTGTAAATGTTGACAAATGACATTTTTATCAACGATAGAAGCATCAGCAACGATAATTTTTGTATTGAAACCATTTTCAGGTTTTGTAAGTTGATAATTTTTGACTATTTTGTGAATACCTGATAAAAATTCTACTCCTCCTTCATCTCCAGTAATTTCATCTATCATAATAAATAGATGTTTGATGCGACGAGAAATTTTCTGCATTTTTTCAGGAAAAACGGTATTTTCTCTAGTATTATATGCGTCACGGAAGATTTTTTCTAAGTGTTTTAAAGTATCTCCATAGTCGGTTTTTTTTAATGACTGAGTGGAAGCAGTCGCAATAATTTGATTATGCGCTTCACTTTTGATGAGATGATATAAACCTTCACACACACTATTTAAAACTCCTTTGGTTTTTTGGCCAATATCCTGAAAAGTATCGTCGCTAATATGTTCTAGTCTGTTTTTTCTTTTTGATGTTCTTTCAATATTTTCTATGTTGAGAAAATCAACTGGTCCTAAAGTAAAATCATTTTCATGGATGTTAGATGTATATGCTACAGAATATTTACCAAAGTTATCTTGAATCAAATTACTATCACTATTAATAGCGAAAATTTTATCATCAACTAATTTTCCGTTTTGTTTATCTTTGAATTTTTCAATAATATCTAAATTTACTTGTTTCCGAGGACTGACATAGAATAATAAAAAACCATCATCTTGATGTTGTTTGAGAAAATCTACTATTGCGGTGGTTTTTCCAATTCCTGGGTTTCCTGTGAGGAAGATGTAGGTATTTTCTGAAAGTAAATACTTTTTAATTAGTTGGTTGTGTGCTTGTCTAAAGTTGTAATTTTCGGTTAAGTTTAAACTAGTAATTAGTTCTGGAGGTACGGTAGAAACAGAGTTATAAAAATCTGTGATGGTTTCTTTATGTGATGGTAAAATATTAATTTTATCTGGGGTAATTTCTAAAAGTGATTTAACTAGTTGTCTTCCTTCCTGAAAACTATAGAAAGCGTTACCTTTAATTTTATCTAAAACTCGACGACGTGCGGAAATAAGTTCTTCTGTTTTATCTTCTTTTGTATAGATTTGATAACAAGTTTGAAAAATTTGCAGGTTTTGTGCTGTAATTGAGATAGTATTAAATGAGCGATCGCTATATCCTACAGCATTACACACTAATTTTGATATATCTGGAATTATCGTGCTTGTTGTGAGAAACTGACAAAAACTATAAATATAACCTGCTGCTTGAATTAATTTCGCACTTTCTTTATCATGATATTTAAAAGCAGTAAAGTATTCTTGTAAAGCTGGAGAAAAATCCACATTTAAAGATTCTGTATCAATGCGTAAACTGGAAAATACACTTTTAGAACGAATATAATTTACATCTTTTAATAATAAACTTCTAATAATTTCCACATAGTCAATATTTTTCATATCTTCATCTGTGTGAATAGCAAATACTGATAAGTCAAGACATAAAACGCGATATTGACGTTTATATTTTAATAAAATTAAACTATCAGCATTGAGAAATTCACCTTTTTCTTTATAGAAATTGATATCCTTAGCAGTAATTTCTAAATTTCCAAATTGAGACAGAACATTTTTAAACCATTTTTGACTATTAACCTCATAAGTACCAATACTATTATCACCATTAAAGCAACATTGATAATATAAAACTTCCACATTTTCTAATTTACTCTTTTCATACCATCCTAAAGACTTGAGATATTCTCGAAAGAAGTTTAAACCACATAAAAAACCTTTTTGTAGGAAAAATTGACACCATTTTTCTGCTAATTCTCGATTTAATTTACTGACAACTTTATCAATAATGCGTTTTTTCATTTGAGAAAATTTGAGATTTTCCAATTCTTGACGATATAAATTACCAAACCCATTTTTGATATTATTTTGTTGAATATAAGATAAAATACCAATATTAAATCCTACTTCAAACAATCTTCCTAAATCATCTGCTATTTTTGCTGTCATTATCTTACCTTTGCTTAATTATTGTGTACATTCTTAATATTAGACATTGTGGTTTTCTACAGATTTATCTTTATTTAAAATTCCCTTGACGTGAGTTAAAAAAGCAAGAGAATTAAAATCTCCCTTCTTGCGACTATGGGGAAATAAAGCAGCTTGACTTACTGATTCATCCCCAATTAAATTTTCATAAGGATCTAATTTTAATTGAATATTACCTGATTTTTCATAGCGAGAAAAATGAAATAGAGTTAAACACTGTAAAATCTCATTTTTTAATTGATTATCATTATTGTCATCATAGATTAAATCCTTTCTAATATCTTCATCATCTAAAATTCCCTCATACATATTTAATAATGTCGCATAAGACATCACTCCATGATAATTCACATCATTCGCAACTTTTAAACCATTAAACAAATTAAAAAATATCACAGATTGTTTGTTTTTATCCTCAGCTACACTGGTAAGTTCTAAAGTATCTTGAATATATAATGATGTGGATGTAATCTCAGTTTTCATTTTCACAACATAGTATTTTTCAAAAAACATGGGATAAATTTTAATATCAGGTTTGTCTTTCATGAATGCGGTAATCACATTTCCAGACATGAAAAATAGTTCTTCATTTTTCATGGTTTGGGTAATATGTAATGTGCTACTATAGGGAACTTTCGCTATATAAATAAAGTGTCTGTACCCTTTTTGATAAAGTTTATTGACATTATCAACTATGACGGTAGGATATTCATACATTTTCTCATGATCATCAAAATTCTCTGAAAAAGTTTTAAGAAGTTGAAATCTCACACTTTTATCTTCCATTTGTAAGGTAAGAATTTCTCCCATTAAATTAGATTTTTTCTCTTTCATTCCCCATTTACTATCACATTCTCGACTGGAAACTACGATAATTGCTAGTTTATCAATCTCTTTAAATGCAAAATTATCTGTTGGTAGAAATTGGAATTTTTTGGGAACAACTGAATATAATGAATTGAGAACATTAGGAATTTTAAACTTAGCTTTATTATCAGTAATTACTATTCCCTGTTCATTACTACGATATCCATCATTAAATAAATGTGATAATACCTTGGTTAAGTCAACAATGAACTTTTCAATAATCACATCATTATCTGTCTTTTGTTTAAGATGTATTCTTAACAAAGGAATAAATATTTTACTTTGTTTTTCTAAAATCACATGAAGACAAATATACGCTAATAGACTGTAGGTAATTTTGTAAATTATTTCTTGATGAGATTCTAATTTGGGAGTTTCTAAACGATGGGGAAAAATGAGTAATTTACGATGTTGTAAGTTGTTATTATAAAAATCTTGACATTTTTTATCTTCCCTCCCTAAAAATATCGCTGGTAAAATTTTCATACCTGGAGGAATATCATATTCCATATTAAAGGTTTCTTTCTCTTGTGTTTCTAAAAAGTGAACTTCGCTAATATTAATATTCCCAGGAAGTGTAAAAAATAGGTTTGTTTGTGCGGTTGCGTTTCCTACATTGATATATTTTAAACAATCTTTAAAATTTTTCCTCAATGCTTCTTTAAATATGGTTGCTCTTGCAACTATAGTATCAATATCAGTTTCTAAAATACTGTTTTTCACAGAAATATGTACAGGATATTCTCTACTTATAAATGATGTTTCTCTTTTGATTAAATTTTTGAGAACTTTTTTGAGAACATCAATTTTATCCTGGGTTTTATATTCATTAAACCCTTTACACAAATTTCTCAATAGTTTCTTTTTCGCTTCCTCATCATTACCTTGTAAAGTTGATAAGATAATATTTACCTTTGCTAAAGGATCATATTCTAACTCTTTTTGAGGATCATAATCTACTGCGGTAGGATTTTGACGAGATGCAAATATGAAATAATACAAAAATGCGGTTTTCAAAACTTTATACGCAAAACCACTTCTTTCTGAGTCATTTCCAATTGCTTGTTGATGTTCTTTACTATCTGGATTTAAAAGATTCAAGTTATAATCAAAAACTGTTTTACCACCATAAGCCTGTATTTTACCATCAAATTTTAATTTTAACCCAAAAGTAAATTCTATTTTCTCTTTACTAGGATCTTCTGTTTCTCCTAAAAAACCTTCAATATAGGGTATAATTGGTAGGATATCATAAGCTTCACTGCGAGAAAACATACTTTGATAATTAATTAATGTTTCTGCATAATTAACTTGATATTCTCCATCTGCTTTACTGCTATCATTAATATATGCTTCTAACAAATACAATCTTCTAATTAAATCCTGTAAATATATCTTACCTCTACGATTGTCTTCACTCGCATTTTCATCAATATTTTCTAGGAGAAATTCTAAATATTTAATCTTGGTTAATTTCTTTAATTTCCCTAATGTTTCTTGGTTGACCAGATTTTGTAAAGTGTAAATATCTGAGTTGGGATTTTTAGCTAAGTTGTCAATAATATCTTGTAATTCTTCTCTATCTTGTGAATTTATATCAGCAAAGTTGACATCAATATAATTATTGATTCCTGTTAATAATGTTGCAGAAAAATCACGAGGTTTATCTACAGAAATTTTGACTTTATGTGCTTTTAATAGTTGTTTATTTGGACTATTTTCGGTTCTCTTAACTGTCAATCTTTGTTTTTGGAGATTTGTTGCAGGAAGAAATGGATAGGTAAAGTCTAAAAGGGTTTCTTTGGTTTTTTTATGTTTATTATATTGTCCTTTAAATGTATGTAAATCTGTTAATAATTGTTGAATAAATTGAAATCTATCTATTGATTCATTGACTGGATTTTTCTGAATTGCTGTGGTTAAATTTTCTTGAATATACTTGACAATTGCTTCAATTTGTTCAATAAATAAATCTTGGGAATTGGCGCTAAAATTCAGAGTAGCACTACGTACTGCTTTTTCATTTCCCAAAGGGTTAGCTGGGTTTAATTTAATTACTTCATTAACTATTTGATTAATATTAATTAATACCCGGTTGTTATCAGGAGAAACTGTGAATATTTGTTTCTCTTTGATAAGTTGTAATATCTTATTTAATAAATCAGTATAATCCACATTAGCTAAGTCTGAATTTGTGATGATTCTATTCATTTATGCCCCTGATTTAGTATTAAAATCACACTTATTAAATTATAAACCTTTAAGTCTTGTCAAGTCAATACATAATACCAATAAAAATCCCCGACTTCAGTGAGAGGTCGGTTATCTGTTACACCAAAGCTGCTACCTTCTCCAGCAAACCCTGAAATAAGCGTAAACCGTCGGTATTACCTAAGACCTTATCAGCTGCTCTTTCTGGGTGTGGCATCATTCCTAATACATTACCTTGAAGATTGCAAATTCCCGCAATATTGTTAAGTGAACCGTTGGGATTTTCTTGATAACGAAATAAAACTTGCCCGTTGGTTTCAATTTCTGCTAAAGTAGTCTCGTCACTGTAGAATCGTCCTTCTCCGTGGGCAATGGGTAAAGTTATTACTTCTCCCTGCTTATAACTACGAGTCCAAGGTAAATTATTACGCTCTACCTTCAGGGAAGAGCGATCGCAAATGAAGTGCAAGTCTTGATTTCTCGTCAACGCTCCAGGTAACAAACCAGACTCAGTTAATATTTGAAAACCGTTACAAATACCGATGACAAACTTACCTTGTTGTGCATGATCAATCACTTGCTGCATAACTGGAGAGAAGCGAGCAATCGCACCACAACGTAAATAATCCCCGTAACTAAAGCCACCGGGAACAATTACTACATCTATATCAGTAATATCTGTTTCTTGGTGCCAGATCATACGAGTTGGTTGTCCTAGCAAGTCTTTAGTCACATAGGCGACATCACGATCGCAATTAGAACCTGGAAAAACTAAAATACCGAATTTCATAAGTAGTGAATTAATTACCAAATTACAACTTCCAACTTCAGAATGCTCCCATTTGTGATTCCACTTCAATCAAATCAAAGCGATAATTTTCAATAACAGGATTTGAAAGCATTTCGTAACAAATTTGATTTAGATCTCGACGTGCTTTCATATCATCTGGTGCGACAATAATCAACTCAATGTACTTACCAATTCTCACCTGTTCCACATTATCGTATCCCATTTGTGCGAGGCCAGATTGTACAGCGACACCGGCGGGGTCTAATACTGAATTTCTCAAGGTAACAAAAATTTTAGCTAAATATTTTCTTTGCATAATGCCTTTGCTAAAAGCTGCAATCATTATACTATAACCTTTATATTGAAACTGAGTAAAAATATAATTAGGATTGAGCAATCTCAGGATAATTGATGACAAATACAAATTTAACAACTCATGAAAAACATTCGCACCCGTAGTCAAGAAAGGATTTTAAACCTGTTAAAAAATATTAAACACAGCATTTCTGCCCAAGATATTTATGTAGAATTACGTAACTTTAATCAAAGCATGGGTTTAGCAACAGTTTACCGTTCCCTGGAAGCGCTGAAACTAGAAGGCTTAGTACAGGTAAGAACTTTAGCAAATGGTGAAGCCCTTTATAGCCTAGTAAAGCAGGATAAACATCATCTAACTTGCTTACAGTGCGGTACTTCCATAGCTATTAATCAATGTCCTGTCCACGAACTAGAAAGACAATTACAAACCAGCCATGAATTTAAAGTTTTTTATCACACCCTAGAGTTTTTTGGACTGTGTAAGAAATGTAAAAATCAAACTGGAGTCCTTGATAATTACTGATAATTTGGGATTTTCGTCGTGATTTAAAAAACTACCCCTTGGCTAAAATTTTTCATAGTCAAGCAGTGTAAATATGACACATAAGAGACAAATACAAAAAGTAATTTTGTGCAAAATAAAAACAATAAACTCAATGTGTTGTAAAATTGTGTAATGTTGGCAAATAATCATGCCCAACCTGTCTGAGTCGTCTATAGCTGAAAAGTCCAGCCAAGATAACTACAGAGACGATGGCAAAAAACAAAAAATACAAATAAATGATATTATGAAAGTAGGCGATCGCGTGCGTGTTAAAGAATCAGTAGTAGTTTATCACCATCCAGAGCATAAAGGACAGGCTACTGATATCCAAGGTACAGAAGGGGAAGTAGCCGCCATTGTCACCCAATGGAAAGACAGACCTGTCAGTGCTAACTTCCCGATTTTAGTGCAGTTTAGTAAAAAATTCAAAGCTCATTTACGCGATTTTGAACTAGAAATTATCTAAGTCAGCAACTAGCGGCGACAAAACCAGGCCATAATATTTAGTTCGCCGCGCATCTTAGCTAAGTCTTGACGGTTTTGGGCTGCGGTTGTATAATACCATTCACAATGCTTTTTAAAGTCAGAACGGGTATTAACTTCATGATAAAATTCCCGCGCTGTTTGGTGAACAGCAAATACTTCCTCAAATTCGGGTTGAGGCGAGGGGACAATATGTGGTAACTCTTTACTCATAAAATCATGGGGGATAAGTGATTGTTAAATCCAGCCGCGTAGCCAATAAATAAAAATACCGAGATACTCCTTTAAAGCAACTGTAAATTGATGCAAATTGTCAGTGTCGGGGAGTAATTTGAGAATAGCAGATTTAGGTGTGTTAGTAAGTTCTTGTAAATCATCTTGACCAACAAGAAAGTCCGTGGGTGTGGGAATGACATCAATACCTTGACGCTGAAAAATTTTCAAAGCCCGTGGAGTGTGCATTGCAGAAGTTATTAATAATACTTTTTTAATTTGACGTTCTGCCAATATTTTACGGACATTAACCGCATTCTGATATGTATTCAGAGAATCTGGCTCTTGGATAATTACCGCAGAGGGGACACCAATAGATGTAAGAATAGTTGCCATATCTGCTGATTCTGGAGAACCACTACCACGCCAGTCAATACGACCTCCGCTGAGGATAATTATAGGGGCTTTTTGAAGAAAATAGAGTTGAGCAGCATAAATAATGCGATCGCCAGCTTCACTTAAATCTACCGTAGGACGGGGCCAACTTGCTGATTTAGTGCCTCCACCCAAGACCACTATAGCTTCAGCCTTGGGAACTTGGGACGAGGGGATATTTTGCCATTCTAGACTACGTACCATGTATTTTGCCACCCAAGCATTACCACAGAGCAGTAAGATAGCTAAAGATAGAGAAATGGCTATAGTCGCAATGCGGGGACGTTTCCGCAAAGTCACCAAAGCTACAATTAAACTCACACTAGCCAATCCCAAAGGGTAAAAGAATAGTGGTAATAATTTAGATAGATATAAAAACATAATTATTTTCTTGGTTTCATCATAGCGTCAACTTAGTGACATTAATAGTATACATACTGCTTGAGGATTTAGTATTATATTTGTTATCCAAATAGGATCAAACCATGACAGAGCAAAAATATCAATATCAATTTGGTGGTAGTCTTCCTCCCAATGCACCCACCTATGTGACAAGGAAAGCAGATCAAGATTTATATCAAGCTGTCAAAGCCGGAGAATTTTGTTTTGTATTGAACTCTCGACAAATGGGAAAATCAAGTTTGCGAGTTCGCACCATGCAAAGATTACAACATGAAGAAATTGCTTGTGTAGCTATTGATTTAACTACCATTGGCACATCAGGGCTAAATTCTGAACAATGGTATAATGGCATTATTAATCATATTTCTGAAAGTTTAAAATTAGAGAATAAATTTGATTTAGATGCTTTGTGGGAAGAAAATAAACGACTTTCTAACGTGCAGGTTTTTGGTAAATTTATTGATCAAGTTTTAAAATTAATTTCCACACAAATAGTAATTTTTATTGATGAAATTGATAGTATTCTCAGTTTGAATTTTCCCGTTGATGATTTCTTTGCTTTAATTCGTGCCTTTTTTAACCTCAGAGTTGATAATCCTGAATATAACCGCATTACCTTTGTATTATTGGGAGTTGCTACACCTTCAGAATTAATTCAAGATAAAAAACGAACTCCTTTTAATATTGGTAAAGGTATTGAATTAACAGGATTTACTTTTAAAGAATCTCAACCCTTATTACAGGGATTAAGTGTTAAGACAAATCAACCTGAAGAGTTATTAGAATTAATTTTAAACTGGACTGGTGGACAACCTTTTTTAACTCAGGAAATTTGCGATTTAGTTTTAAATTCTCCTCAATTATCGGAAAATAAAGCAGAATGGTTAGAAAATATAATTAGAACTAAGATTATTAAACAAACGCAGGATAATCATCACCATTTTGGCACTATTAAACAGCGGATTTTAAGTGATGAACAAATAGCAGGTGAATTATTAGATATTTATCAAAGGATTTATCAACAAGGACAGTTAGTTATTCAAAATACTTTAGAGGAAAGGAAATTACAGTTGTCGGGTTTGGTGGTGAAAAGAAATAATCACTTACAGATTTATAATCCTATTTATCGAGAAGTTTTTAATCAAGAATGGATTGATAATCAATTAGCTGATTTACGTCCGTATTCTGAGTCTTTAAATGATTGGGTAAAATCAGATTATTCCTATAAGCACCTGTTAAAAGGTAAGGTCTTAAAAGAAGCTACAGTTTGGGCAAAAGATAAAAGATTAAGCTCTTTAGATAAACAGTATTTAGATGATTCTCAAAAATTAGAATATAAAAGAAATATTAAGAATATACTTGTGGTTTTCACAAGTGTTTCCACAGGGGTGATAGTTGGACTTATAGGTGCATTTAGTTGGTATCAGTATAAATATGCTTTTTGTTTTATTGGAGAAAGAATAGAAGGGAGTGATAAATGTGTTAGAAATATTAAAACTAGTGGTGAACAATCTAAAATATTTATTGATGATATAAATTTCCATCTCGATAAGGGAAGCGAATATTTTAAAAAAGGAGATTATAAAAATGCAGAGAAATTTTTTTATTTAGCTAAAGAGGCTAATCGTACTGACCCAATTCCCCAAATATATTTGAATAATACTAAAGCCAGGTTAGCAAGTCAAGCAGGGAAAGGAAAAGCTTTAAAACTGGCAGTTGTAGCTGGAATTGATTTTTACAAATTTACGGCCGAAGAAATTTTTATGGGTGTAGCTGATGCTCAAGATGAATTTAATAAAAGTGGAGGAAAAAATGGCAGATTGCTAGAGATAATTATTGCAAATGATGGTAATGAACCACAAATATCAAAAAAATTAGCAGAAAAGTTAGTTAATGAGTCAGATATTTTAGGAATTATTGGACATCATGCAAGTGAGAGTAGTGAGGTAGCAATACCCATTTACAGACGAAAAGGATTAGCAATAGTATCTCCTTCAAGTTCCAGCCACAAATTGAAAGACGATGTATTTTTTCGAGTTATCCCAACCACAACAGAAGCAGCCAAACTTTATGCAAAGTATATCAAAAATACTTTACATTCAGATAGTATAGCAATTTTTTACGATCAGAAAAGTGTTTATAGTCAAAGTTTGCAAGAAGATTTTATAAAAGCTTTTAATGATTTAGGAGGAAAAATTGATATTAATAATACTTCTCTTTTTGATCAGGAACAAACAAGTCCAACAGATATTGATGCAGAAATTAATAATATCATCTCAAACCAAATAAAAACAGTTTTTTTAATATCTAGTGTAAAAACAAGTTCAGTATTAAGAGCTTTTGCAAGAGCGAGTCAGGAAAAAACAAAAAAACTGAACATAGAAAACCTGAACATAATATTCCCTATGTCTGTTTTTGAACAGCCAACTTTAGATATAGGAGGTGATGCTGTTGAGGGTGCAAGTTTGTCCACACCTTGTGTAAACAAAACATCTTTATATATGAAAGGTGCAATAAAAAGATGGCAACAAAAAAATATTTATTGGCGTACCATGACTGGATATGATGCAACCCAAGCATTCATTGGAGCTATTAATAAATCATCGAATGAACCGACAAGATCAGAAATTCTCAAGAATTTGAAAACTCTGACACTCCCTGTTGAAAAAACCTCTGGCTATGGATTAAATTGGTCAAATAAAAATGACAATTTGTATCAATCTAATATTAATAGTTCATATTGTATGTATAAGATTGAAAATGGTCAATTTAAAGAAGTTTTGGTTAAGTAGTCCACCGGAAACTTATCCAAGTTATTTCACATTAGCGAAAATCATTGTGTTGGGTTTCACTGCGTTCAACCCAACCTACTGATCTGAAAATTGATTTTCTATATCTCTAGATTGATGAAAAATTCTGACAATTTCTAAACTCGCAGAATCTTATCCTGGTATCAAGTCGCGCTTTGGTCGTGGGATTAGATGACAGCTACATTTTACTGAAATCAATCATTATGCTATCAGTCGAAGAATTAATTCAAGAAACCTTATCTTTACCCAATGCTACCAGAGTATTTTTAGTAGAAAAACTCATGGAAAGTCTAGAATCTGATATTGATGAAAACACACAACATCTATGGAATATAGAAGCGAAAAAACGCCGGGATGAAATTCATAATCATACCGTTGAGTTAATTCCTGGAGAAATAGCTTTATCTCAAGTCAACGGATTAAGATTCTCCAGCTAATCTGAGGACATCATTAATAATATTATCTGTCAACCACATTCCTTGTTGACGTAGCATTGTAATAACAGAAGCAACAGAGGACAAATAACCAAGTTTTTTCGCTTTTACTAAAACTCCAAGTGTGCCTGTATATTTTAATTTATATATATTAGCCATTCGTCTAGCTAATTGGTCATCAAAAATCAATAAACTGCCAGGATTTTCCAATCCTAAAGCTAAAACTTCCGCTTCTCCTTGTCCTAAATCTATCACAGCAGGAATTAAGCTGATTGATTTTACTGGAGTAATGGAAATCCATTCAATAGCATTAATATCTGGTACATTAATTCCTTGATTTTTGCCAACTGCTAGTTCTTGTATTACCGCAGGAGGAGTGAAAATTTCACTATACAAGTTTTGCAGTAATTCTAAACAGCCAACTTGATGCAGATACAATAGAGGAGAAGTATTAACAACAACTGGAGAATTAGGCATTGTTAACATCTTGTTCTAACTGTTCAGAGGTTAAAGAAAAAGGTGAAACTTGATAACGTCCCAAAGCCATTAAAAATTCTACCCGTGACATTCCTGCTAATTGTGCTGCTCTTCCTGATGACAGTTTACCAAGTTCAAACAGTTTGACTGCTGCTAAAATTGATATTTCCCTAGATAAAGTTTCTGGGGTTTCTTTGAGACTAATTAAAATTTCTTCAGGTATTTCTAAGGATATACTACTCATAGTGTTATAATTGGTGAATAGGTTTCAGGTTAGCTCTGTAAGATATAGTTCCCGACCTCGTGCTTTAATTGAAGTTATGAGAGTAGATAAGTTATTTTCATCGTATTCTGTGTATTCACCATTTTGAAGTTGTTGAATACCTGCGGCTATATCCTGTTTTAAGGATTCAATATTTTGTGTTTTCTGGTGTTCAGTTAGTCGAGATTGTTGAATTTTTTCAACTAAGATTTGATATTCTTCTTGAGAAAGTGAAAGGATAATTTGAGTGAGAGAGTCAAGAAGTCGTGTATTGATTGTAGTAATGGGTTGGTTCATAAGGCAATAATGTTAAGAATTAGGTAGCTAGTATTTCCTGTTCTTAGCTCATTTCTGACGATTTAATCATTGGTGAATTATAGCATAATCTACCAGTTTCAAGTTTCCTGTTATTCCACTTTGGTGAAAATCATTGATTTTGTTGGGTTTCACTGTGTTCAACCCAACCTACTGATCAGGAATGTGAATTATACCGAAAATAGTATATAATTCATCATTAATAGACTAATTCTCCTTATTATGCCTTTTAACAATCTTTTCGGTTTATTTGGTAAAAACCCAAAACCTCAACCCACCCAACAACCCAAACCCGCAGAAATCACAGGTTTAATCAAAATCTCAGGATGTGAAAATCCTAAACGCTGTGGTGATATAATTTTTGTTCACGGTTTAGGTGGCCACGCAAGGTCAACCTGGCACCCTCAAGAATTAGCAAATGATGATAACTTTTGGTTAATGTGGTTAGCACAAGAAAGACCAGATTTAGGAATTTGGTCTTTTGGTTATAATGCTGCACCCTTTGAGTGGAAAGGTGCAACAATGCCACTTTTTGATCGTGCTAGTAATTTATTAGAATATTTAACAATTAATGATATTGGCAAATATCCAATTATATTTATCACTCATAGTATGGGTGGTTTATTAGTCAAAGAAATGCTGCGAAATGCTCAAACTTTTAACAAAACAGCAGTTATTCAACAAACTAAAGGTATTGTATTTTTATCCACTCCTCACACAGGTTCTCATTTAGCTAATTTAATTAATAATATTGGTACTCTTGCACGAACTACTGTTAGTGTTGATGAACTAAAATCCCATCTTCCCCAATTGCGTCAACTCAATGAATGGTATCGGCAAAATGTTGATTTAATGGCAATTACCACAAAAGTTTATTTTGAAACTAAAGCAATTTTAGGAATTTTAGTTGTAGATCCAGATAGTGCTAACCCAGGTATTAAAGATGTTCAACCTACCGCAACAGATGATGATCATATTTCTATTACCAAGCCAAAATCACCAGATAATTTAGTTTATAAAGGTGTGAGTCGGTTTATTAAAGAACAGTTATTAACTATTGCTGAAAAACCAGCAAATACTTCGTCTTCTCTTTATATCCAACGTCCAGAAATTGAAAATAAATGTTATCAAAATATTCAGCAACCAGGAGCATTAATTCGCATTAAATCTCCCCATAAAATGGGTAAAACACAGTTAATTAGTCGCATTTTTACTCATGCTAAAGAAAAAGAATATCGCACCGTTTCTATTAATTTATGGAGTCCAGAAATATTAACTGACCTCGATACTTTTTTACGGAGTTTTTGTACAAATCTTAGTTTAGAATTAGGACTAGAAGAACAAATAGACCAATATTGGCATAAACGTTTAAGTAGTCAAATAAACTGCACTAATTACTTAAAAAAACATCTGTTGCAAGTTATTGATAGTCCTTTAGTATTAGGATTAGATAATATTGATGAAATTTTCCCTTATCCTGAAATTACTCAACAATTTTCTGCTTTATTAAGAGCTTGGCACGAAAACGCCAAAACAGAAGAAATTTGGCAAAAACTACGTTTAGTAATTGCCCATTCTCAAGATGTTTATGTTTCTATAAATGTTAATCAATCTCCTTTTAATGTTGGTTTGTCCGTTGAAATAGGAGAATTTAACAACACACAAATAAAAGAATTAGTCCAACGATATGGTTTAAATTGGTCAGATACAGAAATCAACGAATTAAAATCAATGATTAATGGCCACCCTTATTTATTAACAACCGCCCTGGAAAAAATTACCCAAGATAATTTAACTTTATCCCAATTTCTCAAAATTGCTCCCACTAATCAAAGTCCATACAGCGGTTTTTTAAAATCCTATCTTTTAGAATTAGAAAAAGATGTCCTGTTAAAAAGAGCAATGCAACAAGTAATTAACAGTAATATTCCTATTCCCATAGATTCTAAACAAGCCTTTAAATTACGCAGTTTAGGTTTAATTGAATTTAAAGGAAATGAGGTACAATGTCTTTGTGATTTATATCGGCTTTATTTTTGCAGTCGTCTTTAAACAACTTTTGTTATGAGACTCTGAAACTCATTCAGAGCCAGTGATTGGGACTGGTGTAAGATATAGCACTTACCGATGTTATGAGGTACAAAATCACCCCACCCCCAACCCCCTCCCCGTAAGCAGGGAGGGGGCTATGATGTACTTTATAACAAAGGAATCTGCTGTATAGTCACCACTCATTACTTTTCCCAAAATCGAAAATTGAAAGTTGTAGAAGCACGACGGAAACGCCGAGTAGGCTTTCTTATGCGTCTTTTCGCACCCCTATCACTAGGCTGTTCCGTATCTTCTTCTAAGACATCTTTTGGTAATTGAGTTTGTAAAGCCTCCTGACTGCGCCACCAAGCAATTATACAGCCGCCACCAACACCGGCAATACCGCCGAACAAAATACTCATGGGTGCTGAATAACCTAAAAAAAGACAACCCAGCATAAAAACCAACCAATATTTCAAACCAGCATCAATACCATCATTAGAGGCTACAGTAGTAGCCTGGGGGTTATTCTCATTTGCAAAAGTAACCCACCCCAAGGTGACACCACCCAGGATACCTATAAATAAGCACAGAGGTACTGAAGCACCGGCAATTCTGGAGACAATGAATAAAAACAACCCGAATAGTAATTGAGACAGGAAGTTAGGTGAAGATGAGAAAATATCGCCGAGAAAATTATTTTTTGGTGCCATAAAATTAGGAGTCAAGAGTCAGGAGAAAGAATAATTATATCTCGTTATCTCATGTATCTCGTACCCATACGGAGTATGGGTACAAAGAAGGGGATAGGTGGGTTTTGCTTGTGTAGACGCGGTTAAAAACCACCCTTTTAATCTAGAGAAAAATTAAATCAATCCTGATAATTGTGTGTCTAATGGTAGAGTCGTATCTACAATTGTTACAAAAGATTGTTCTTGATTTGTAAATGGTTGAGATTGATTAATTTGAGATGTTAATAAATCAGCAGTAGCATCAGCAATATCACCAGTGCGATGTAGCAGTCGTTGTCTTAAAACTTCTACTGGTGCAGTGCAATTGATGATATATAAAGGTAATTGATGCTCTGTAGCTTGAGAAATAGCTTCTGCTCGCAAATCCTGACGATCATATTTAGCATCTAAAATTACAGACCAGCCTTGATTAGCTAGTATAATTCCCAGTGCTAACAATCGGCCATAGGTTTTTTGTGTCATTTCTGGTGTATAAATTTCATCACCACCTCTTTCTAACAAAGAAATTCCCGCCAAATGCTTACGCACAGCATCAGAACGGAGATGAACCGCATTGAGTTTCCGGGCTAAATACTTAGCTGTAGTGCTTTTTCCAGCACCAGATAACCCGGACATCAAAATCAGTTTTCCCTGTTGCGGTTTAGTATATTCCCAAGCTTGATGATAATATGCAGATGCGGTTTTTGCTGCTTCTTCCTTCACAACATCGGGTACACTAGGATCATCTAACAAAAATGAATTTACCTTAGCCCGCACATAAGCCTGACGGCTTAAATATAAAGGTAACACCTGTAAACCTTCCCAGTCTCCAGTTTGCTCCACATAGGCATTTAAAAAAGCATTTCCTAAATCCTTACGTCCTCTGGCCTCAATATCCATGACAGTAAAAGCTACATCATACATCACATCAACGAAGCGAAAAGGCTCGTTAAATTCTATACAGTCAAACAACATGATTTTATCATGCCAGAGAGCAATATTTCGCAGATGTAAATCCCCGTGACCTTCGCAAATATAATTATTGTCAATTCGGCTTTTAAATAATTCTGAATGTTGGACAAAGAAATTATCCGTATATTGTTTTGTTTCCTCAAACTGCGCTCGTGTTTGAGGTCCACCAATATATTTTTCAGCTTGCTGATAATTTTCATCAATAGCCAAACGCACTTGTGAGACTTCCCCAAAACTGCGAATGTAGTCATTAGTGTGTGCTTGAGCATGGTATTGAGCTACAACCCGTCCTAATTCTTCTAAGTTGCTTTCCTGTAAGTTCCCAGTAGCGAAAAGTTCACTAAATAGAGATTCTTGGGGAAATTGACGCATCTTGATAGTATATTCTACAGCTTCTCCTGTACCAGCTAAATGGTATTCTTCACCCACGCAAGTTAAAGGTATCACTTCTAAATATAATTCACCAGCACCGCGTTGATTTAAGCGCAACTCCTCCTCACAAAAATGTTTTCTTTTTTCTAAGGTGGAAAAGTCTAAAAAACCGAAATTAGCGGGTTTTTTCAGCTTATAAGCATAATCTCCAGTTAAGAGGACATAAGAAATATGGGTTTGAATTAGTTGAATTGGTTCGGTTACACCATGAGGATAAAATCCAGGTTGTAACATTTGTTCAATTAAAGCGGGAAGATTTGTTTCTGTCATTTTTATTGGTAATAGGTAATAGGTAATAGGTAATAGGTAATAGGTAAGTAGGTTAACACAATAAAACCAAACTGTGTAAAGAAATGTAAAATCGCTGAAAACCTCTTTACTCTTGCCTCTTTTCCACAAAAAAACCAGGTTTAACCCTGGTCTTCTTAGTTATTATTATCTAAATTCTAGCCTTTAGTGCCGGCGAAAAAACTTAAATGGTAAGGTGTACCTTTAGCTGGGTGAATCTGAACTTCACGAATTACAGTTGTACCAGTCCATTCTAACTCAGGAATGCTTAATTCCACTTCTGTTTGATTAGGAGCGGCTTGCTTGAGTAAACGTTCTACAACTTTAGCATCAAGAACTAAAGAAATTGATTCAGTTCCCTTGTGACCGTACAAATTAGCGGGAATTAAACCAGAACGGCGCAAAGCCCTTGGTTTGCTACCTTCTGGACGGGTTTTAGATTCGAGTGTGATAGCCATACTATTTTTAGTTGTTAGTTGTTAGTTGTTCTTTGTCAGTTGTTCTTTGTCAGTTGT
>JBJUHT010000120.1:0-6963 GCA_046070105.1 Dolichospermum sp. | reverse complement strand
CTAGAAGAACCTACTAAAGATATGCTAAAAACCGCAAAATCTGCTGGTTTTTATCAGAGTAAATACATGAGTCATAGTTGCGACAAAATCCAAATCGTCACTATTAAAGAGATAATTGAAGATCAACAAAGATTAAATATTCGTTTAAGTTATGAAGTTCTCAAAAGTGCGGAAAAACAAAAAGAAGTCAGAGTGAATCAAATAGAGTTAGATTTCTAACTCAAGTTGCTAGTTATTTAGTTGAGGTTGGTAATGGGTAATTGGTAATGGGTAATTGGTAATTGGTAATTGGTAATGGGTAATTGGTAATGGGTAATTGGTAATGGGTAATGGGTAATGGGTAATGGGTAATGGGTAATGGGTAATGGGTAATGGGTAATTGGTACTTTTTATTCATCTTTATAAAAATAAACTTTAAGTAGGTTGGGTTGAGGTAACGAAACCCAACATTTATGATTAAAATACCCAACATTTACAGCAAGTAGCTTTGAGTGAGGTATACCTTGTGCAGGCAAGATGCCTGCACCACAAGAGTTTTATTATTACAGCAGATTCCTTTGTTATGAAGTACATCATAGCCACCTCCCTGGCTTGCGGGGAGGTGGTTGGGGGTGGGGTGATCTTGTACCTCATAACATCGGTAAGTGCTGTAATATCTGTACTTCATAAAGTCGGGAACTGCTGTATGATTTTTATCTTGCGTTTATGATCAAAATTGTTCCATAAAAAGTTTAAAAACCCCCTCCAGGAATGGAAAGGGGTTAATTGTTACTACTGAAAACTCAATTCCAGTAATGCTTAATAAGCGTCCTGTAATTCGTAAAAATCAGGTGAAATGTAATCTTTCCGCAAAGGCCAACCTACCCAATCTTCTGGCATCAAAATCCGCTTTAAGTTAGGATGACCTTCATAGATGATACCATACATATCATAGCTTTCCCGTTCTTGCCAGTCCGCTGTTTTCCAAATCCAGTAAACTGAAGGGACAACAGGATTTTCCCTCGGTAAAAATACTTTTACCCTGATTTCTTCAGGACGGTCAGCATTATCGCTGACTTTTAGTAAATGATAAACACTTACTAAGTCTTCTCCCGCTCCCAAGTCAATACCCCCCTGAAACTGGAGATAATTAAACCCATAAGCATACAAAGCTGTAGAAATGGGTAGTAGAAAACTTGCAGGGACTTTAATGATCTCTACTCCGTTAGCATCAAGTTCTAAAAACTCATGGAAAAAGCCATTTTCCGTCAACCATTGGGACACTTTACCGGCTTTGACTAGAGACGCTTCTGCTGCGGGAACTGGTTTAGATTCTTCAGCCACGCGCTTGTTCCTCCTTCTGAGTCTTTGCTGTCAACAAAGCTGGGGGTACAGCCATACCAATTGCTTCTGTCAATTCTTTGGGAGGATTGAAACGGGTTTCTGACTGCATATACTTACCAGTTAATATCTCAGGAACTGGCTTCAGATTATGAGTTGTGCTGTAGTAACGGTGAACTTGCTTGATATTATCCCGTTCTTGCATAGAATCATTAGCGATTTTTTTCCGCAGTTTAATAATTGCGTCAATAATCGCTTCAGGACGGGGCGGACAACCAGGTAAATATACATCTACGGGAATTAGCTTATCTACTCCGCGTACTGCTGTGGGTGAGTCAACGCTAAACATCCCTCCGGT
Organism: Dolichospermum sp.; assembly: GCA_046070105.1. GTDB lineage: Bacteria > Cyanobacteriota > Cyanobacteriia > Cyanobacteriales > Nostocaceae > Dolichospermum. Next base: position 5,285 of record JBJUHT010000120.1, on the reverse strand, counting down.
AATTGTACAAGCACCCATGGCAATTACATACTTAGGTTCGGGCATTTGTTCATAAAGACGCACTAATTGGGGTGCCATCTTCATGGTAATTGTTCCCGCAGTGATGAGTAAATCGGCTTGGCGGGGACTACAACGGGGAATTAACCCAAAACGGTCAAAATCGAATCGAGAGCCGATTAAAGCCGCAAATTCGATGAAGCAGCAAGCTGTACCGAATAGTAAAGGCCACAAACTAGAAAGCCGCGCCCAGTTGTAAAGGTCATCAACGGTAGTTAAAATGACGTTTTCTGACAGTTCATGGGTGACTGTAGGGCGTTGAATGGGGTTGATGATTTGTTCTTTGTCTGGGGTGATGATATTAGAATTTACGACCATTCTAAAGCTCCTTTACGCCATGCGTAAACTAAGGCGATGATGAGTATCGAAATAAAGATTAGGGCTTCGATAAATGCCAACAAACCTAAATGGTTAAAAGCAACTGCCCAAGGATACAGAAATACTGTCTCTACGTCAAAAACAACAAAGACCAGAGCAAACATATAGTAGCGAATGTTGAACTGAATCCAAGCACCGCCAATGGGTTCTAGTCCGCACTCGTAAGTAGTTAGTCTTTCTAGACTTGTACCGACGGGTCTAAGGATTTTTGAGGCTGACAGTGCTAGGACTGGAACTAGGCTACACAAGATAAGAAAGCCTAGAAGATACTCGTAACCGCTAAGAACAAACACAATGGTTTTCTACCGCTAATGGTGTAAGGGGATAAGTTATCAATTATCACACTTATAGTTTGATAGGTGTTTCCTGATAACCGTTCACTGGAATATATGGATAATGTTCTTTTACATTATATCTTTTAGGGCTTGCTGAAATAGGGAAGACACAAGGGTTTTTTAAAAAAGTCAAATCAACAGTTAAATAAAATATATACTTGTACTCTCCTATAGTATGTTTTAATATCTTTGGGCGGATATACAGCAAGTCCAGCTTGAGTGATGTAAAATTTATGCGGAAATACTGCCCGCACCACAAAAGTTTGATTTTGATCATTAATATCTGTACTTCATAATGATAGAAACTGCTGTAAATTTATTCACCTGCAATTATCGCTTTTTCCTCCTCTGTTAAACCATATAATTTATAAACAATTTCATCAATTAACCAATCACATTGTCTAAGTTGTTTTTTGATAGGTAAGAGAATATTTAAACTTGATTCATATTCTTTTTCTAATTTTTCCTGTTCTTTTCTGGTAGTAATATCAATTTTGATTTTCTTCTTGTTTTTATTGAGAATATCAATTAATTCATCTAAGGTTAAATGATTATCTCCCTGTTTTTGTTTATAATAATCACCTAAATAATTTTGAACTTTTGATTTATTGGTGAGATTATCAATATCAGTACCAATAAATCTTTCTAACCATTTGATAAAACCTTTGGTTTCTGTTTGTTTTTGTTGATTTAATTCTATCATTTGTTCTGCTAAATATGCCAGAAAATCATGAATTACATCTGCTTGTGATGGTTGTTGGTTAAGATGGGTTTCAATTTGGGTAAGTAGTATATTAGAGTTATGATTGATTTGATATTCTTGGTAAAGGTTAATTAGATTTTGTAGATATTCTTGGCGTTTTTCTGGGGAAGTTGTAAAGGATATTTGAGGAATTGGTAAATTTTTAAGTTCTTCGTATGTTACTTGAGGAAAATCATCTTTTACAGATATAGTAGAACAATTAGTATAAAACCAGGATAACAATTTAGAATTAATTATTGCAGTGATAAATTTAGGATTTAGATTAATATCTAAAACTAAAATATTCAGAATGCTATCTGTTGTTATTAATGTATCTGTACAATAACAACTCATCAATTTTCCCTGTCTTGATAACAATCTTCTTAACACAATTCTGGGGGATGTAAATAATATTGTATCACGTTTACTAGCTAAATCATCGCAATATTTAATATAACTTTTCTTTTCTGATTCCAGACGGTAGCGAGATAATTCTTTTCCTAGTAACTCAGGATAATAATTATCCTTATTATCAATGTTGTTAATTTGATAACTTCTTAAAAAATCACTGGAAATTTGATCTTTAGTATGTTTTTTATAATCATATAATTGCACTCCTCGTTCAATTCTTGTAAATGAACCAAGATTAATAAAGTTTGGATCTTTTTTAATTCTTTGTATTTTGATTAATTCTCTACTCAAAATAAACTTTAAATTTGTATCTTCTTTCCATGTTTGTACATTAATTTTGTCATAATTTGAATTATCCAATACCTCTATTTTATCTTTTTTGCCCATTTTCTTTGTATTAATATCATAGGTTTTTTGGGTATTATCTACTTGCAAAATAATAATACAAGTATCAATATAAGCATCTGAGAAAGTATCATAAGGTAACACAACAATCTGCTTTAAGCAGGACAAATTGATCATATCACTGCGTAAAGTCATATAATTAATACCAGTTAACATTGCGGCAGGAATAATAAAAGAGACATACCCCATTTTGCAAGTATTATTTAATCCAAAATTCCAGAAATAAACAAATGAGTCATTATACAAACTAGAGAACCATTTTAATGATTCAACTAAACCATAAGGAGGATTACCAATAACAACATCAAAACCAGAATTATCCTTCCAACTCGCAGTTTCTAAATCAATAAACACCTCTGGAAATTCTAAATCCCAATGAAAAAACCGCTTTTGGTCAAATAACCTTCCCGCATCCTCATAAACTAACAAATCAGCATCATTGAGACTTTCCACATTAACAGAAATTGCATTTGTACCCCATCTTTCTAACCAATTCTTAGCTTGTTTCACACCAAAAAACTGAGAAACATAAACATCTAACAATCTTTTATAAGGTTTAACAGCTTTATCAAACTCCTTAAACAACCTTTCACTAGTTTCAACCTCCGCAAAAGTCGCATCACTTAACGTACTCACACCGCGCATAATTTCCGCAGCACGCAATAACCCCACAAAAGGACCAGTTAATAAACTCAATTGGCCACTTTCTTCCTGCTGCATTTTTGCTTCCGCTTCCTTTGCAGTTGTACCAATAAGCGAGTTACCACAACGTAAATGATGATCTAAAAAACTTAAAGGTGCGCCAATGGTGAAAGAATGTAACCATAAACTCACCTTAGCTAATTCTACCGCCATCGGGTTTAAATCCACACCATAAATACAGCGTTTCATCACCACTCTTTGCAAAAGTTGAGTATCTTCTAACTTACTAACATCAATAGTAATTCCCTGGTTTTGCAAATTTGCTAAAATACTATTGCGGGTAACTTCTAACATTTGCAAAACCGGGTTATGTTCAGGATATTCATTTAAAATGGTGATTAATTCATCAGTTAAAAAATCAACTGCTTCCACTAAAAAATGTCCGCTTCCCATAGCAGGATCACAGATTTTAATATCTAACAATGTATTTTGTGCAGTTCTTTCTAAACGTTGTAAATCTTTTTGTAACCCGTTACGACTTTGTACACCTAACCTACCATCTTTGAGATTTTCCTGTACTTGATTAATTTGCATCATTAAATCTGCAAATTGTTGTTTTCTCTCGGCTAAAATTGGTTTGAGAGTATGACTAACAATGTATTTAACAATATAATCAGGTGTGTAATAAGAACCGGTTGATTTTCGTTCACCTTTATCATTTTCTAAATGAACTTTTCCCCTATTTTCATCTTCAACAACTACCCGATATTCTAATAAACCTTCATAAATTGATCCTAATTGTCGCACTCCTAAAAAGCTGTAGTCAATGGGTAATTTTTCAAATCTTGCTAATTTATCTAAAGCAGGTGCTAAAACCGCATCTGATAATTGATGTTCATACAAAAAATAGTTATCTGGATAATCTTTAATATCTTGGTTTTCATGAAAATCAAAATGAAATAAACCACCATCATAATGAGGTACTTCTAAAGCTACATCACCTCTATCTACTATTTCAAATAAACTCAATAAACTTTGATAAATTCTAGTGGAAGTTTGACTTAATGTTTTTTGTTTATCAATACTTTCTGCTATTTCTTGGGTACTTTTAATTAAACTATAATCACGGTAAGCGGTGGTAATTGGTAATAAATATCTAGCTTCGGCATATAATAGAAATAACAACTTATATAAAAATGATAAAGTTGCGGTGTAAACTTGCTTTGATTCTATGTTTTTTCCTCGTCTGAAAGCATCTGCAACAAAACCTCCTGCTAAGTTAGGAAATATCTGTTCAAATACCAATGTTTTTAACTCATTTCCTACTTGAGTTGCATAGATTGTACTTCCTTCTCTGACTCTTTCTAAAAAGTTTTTATTATAACTATCTTTTTCAAAAGCAGCACGTCTAAAAAATAACCAAAAGTATTTAAACTTTTCTAAGTTATCTTCTAATTTATCTACACTTTCTAATAATTCTACCAAATCAATGGGATAAAATTCTGTTGCGGTAGAAGAAGCTAACCGATAATATAACCGCCATTCTCTCCCATTAGTTAAAATTCCCCAGTCAACATTTGTACCTATTAAATAACTGGAAATTTGAAAAGATGGGTTTTCATTTTTAAAAATATCCCGTTGATCATTAGCAGAAACTTTACTTAATTGTCTTTCCCAATATTTAGCTTCTGCTACGGCTAATACTTGATTATAAAATGCAGTTTCATTAGTTTGTAATGTGTAAGCAATATCTCTTGTTTCTGTGTTAGAAAATAAGGCATAATCTGGACGTTGGGATCTACCTTTCCCATGAGTGATAACTTGAGGAATATATTTAAAACCTAATATTTCTAATGCAGGTTTAATAAACTCTTCTTCTGTTTGAGATTCATTTAATGTAGGTAAAATGGCTTTTTTTGATAAATAAAGATTTTTAAATTTCTCAAAATCTGAAGTAATATCTAATTGCCATTCTGGTAATTCTTGAATACGATATGTTAAATAATGTTGAGAAAATAACGGTTTATTGAGTTTTTGTGCATCTGCCATGAGATTAAGCCTTAAATAGTTGTAGAGGGCATCAGATACAGTTTATTTTATAATAAATGAAGTACAATTTTGTCAATAAATATTTTTTTTACAGCACTTACCTATTTTTTGAGTTACAAAGTCACCCCACCCCCAACCCCATCAAATATCAAAAGTTTATCCTTTTCTTCCCCACGCAGCGGGGGGGATTGAGGGGGGTGCTAAGATATAGCTTATATGATTGGAAATCGCTGTATGATCTATTTTAGAGATTAAAGAAAATACAA
>JBJUHT010000119.1:0-16026 GCA_046070105.1 Dolichospermum sp. | reverse complement strand
TTACTTATGTCGGTTTTTTTCCATTCACCTACTTATGATCTATATTCATTTTCTTCCGGGACATGATGCACTACTCTAGAACAGTTAACAAGTAGATGCACCCTGATAACTAACTTCCCCTAGCTGGCTAACACCTCTGGGGGTTTTTTTGTTCCTACTCTTGTTCTCAAAATCGTTAGCCAGTTAACCCCTGAAATTAACACTCAAATTTGTTAATAATAATTTATCCGGAATATCGTTACACACCTGAGAACATTTAATTGGTAGATGCACCCTGATAAATAAACTCCCTGGGCTAACATCCACTGGGGGTTTTTTTTAATTCTTAACCTAGCCTATCATTAAAACCATTCTCTGGCAATATCCCCATGCAATAAGTTTTTGGTTATTTTCAACCTTCTTGTGATTTACACAGTTGTAAAATATACCACTAGTCTGAGGATATGCTCGCCTGAAAATTTTCTAGCCATCACTTTCATTATATTGTGATCCTTATGGCTGACTTGAGAATGATTACTGCGATAGTTAATGACATTTTTAATTATCTCTTTATAATTTCCCCTCCAAAGGGGATTGATAAGAATAGTCAATTTATTCAGATGAAAATTGTATCAAGTGACTTAAATTCCTCTGGATTAATAATTATAATATTATCATCATCAGGCATCCCATAAATAGTTATATCGTAATTGTATTTAAGCTCTTTAAGTATTACCTGATTTCCTCCGCATTTCATAATGTAGTATTAGCACTTGAGGTAATTGATGAAATACAGCACTTTCTGGTGTTATGAGGTACACCACGGGCGGGCAAGATGCCCACCCCACAAGAGTTTTATTATTAAAATTTGTACCTCATAGCAATGGAATCTGCTGTATGTTTTTTACACATATCAATCAAAAAATAAAATTAGGGTAATATTCGCCTATTACAAACAAAATGAAGTGCAGAAAATCAGCAATATGATTAAAGGAAACCCAAGATAATTAATATTTTTGTTGGGTGGCGCTGTCGCTTAACCCAACCTCCAAAATCAAACTCAAGGAGTTTCAGTTTTGGCTGTTGTAAAAGCGGTTTCTAATCGCCAGGAGAGAATAAAATTTAACTAAAATAGTTCACTCAGATGAATACTCACATCAGGAAAAGCTAAAATTGATAAACTTTGATTTTTTGTTAACTTCTGTACATCTTGATAAATTCCCTCAAGAGAATTTCGATATACTTCGATAATTTCCTGATTAACATCTACTAACCAAACTTCAGGAATATTTGCTTCCGCATATAAAGGAATTTTCACCTCCCGATCATATTTTACAGTTGTGTCAGCCACTTCTATTAACAAAAATATATCTTCTGGTTGAGGGTGTGAATTTCTATAAAAATCTGGACGTGGTTTTAATAATGCTATGTCTGGTTGGGGTTCAGAAGTTTCATTTAATTCTACAGGGTTTTGAGGTGCAAGAATGATCCGTTTTCCTAAAAGCTGAATTAGCAGATTAACTAATCTATTTACACAACCAGCGTGTCTTCTTCCAATAGGTGACATATCAATCATTTCCCCCCGAATTAATTCTACTCGCTCATTTTCTGACAGAATACCAGATTCAGCCATTTGATGAAATTGTTTAACTGTAAATTGATGTCTAACTATTTGTAAAACCATTGTCACCTCTATTTGGATTTTAACTATGGTGGGTAAATTGAGTCACAATTGTAAGTTTACTGGTGCTTTGCTGTAGTATGATGTTTTTGCTTTGTCAATAAATCATTCATTACTTTAGTACGAGAGAAATTAGAGAAGTCTTTATGCAGCACTTCACATTCCTTAGAGTAAAGAGTTAAATTGAATGTGATTTTTACCACTAATTTTTAGCATTCTTTCTGGAGAATTATGAGTTTCATTTGGGTTTATTGTCTTCCAATCAGACCTTGTTTTTGTTTTGGAAATGGGAATGTGACAAATACTGACAAAACGATATTGATAATCTTTAAGAAAGTTATACTGATTCCAAAATTCCTTCCCGATTTCTTGACAATAATAAACAAAGCATTTTGCACCTTTTAGCTGTTGAATAATTGTTTTATTCGAGTCTTTCCTTTTCTTCATCTCAATACAAAGGATGATTTTTTCTGTAGCAGTATCCGTAATAATGACAAAATCTGCGCGTTTGCACTCACCTTTTGATCCATTACAAAATTCTCCGGCTAATTTAAACTTATCTACATGGATGATGATTACTTCATCAGGTTTCGGCATTCCATCAATTGTTACAGAATAACTATCCTGAAGTTCTGTGAGTAAAACTGAGTATTTTAAGTGTGTTTTCTCTCGTCGCTCATTTAATGCAACTATAGCGTCTTTTTTTTCCTGAATCATTTCTTTGAGGATAGCAATATCAGACATTATTCTTCACTCCAATAAATTGCTTCCTGAATCCGATTCATGGTTTCAATTGTTGTGTCAAAACTCCGAGCTTCAATACCCAATTCTGGGTCGATATCCGCAGGTATAAGAGTTTGACATTTAGTTTTTTTTGTATTTCCCTCTAGTTTCATATTTGCTTCTTCCGCAATGTAAACTTTAATTTTTTCAGCAGTAATCAGTTCTTCTGGCCGATAACCTTCCTGTTGGGCAATTCGCTGGAGATGGGGTTTATCATGATTAAGCATGATTAGAGTATTCAGTTCTTTAACGATGTAATCGCTGTGGGTAGTGATAAAAACCTTAATACCCACGTTAACCAGTCGAGCAAAAAGTCTGGCTACTCGGCGTTGATTTTCAGGGTGTAGATTTAATTCTGGTTCATCTACCATCAATAAATCACCATGTTCAGCTTCGTGTTTCAGATAAAAGCCAATGTCTAATAAAGAACGCACAGCACTAGAACTTTCATCCATAGAAAGCTTAACTTTTTTACCCTTAGGTACATAATAAAGCTCATCGTTGCGGGTGACAGTATACTCACCACCAATAATATCAGTAAAATCAGCTAATAGATCAGGATATTCATCGGTAATGAAACTATTTTTTTTAACAATGGTTTCAAGTTTACGAGTAAACTCCACATTCGTTTTTATCGGTAGAGCATAATCATCATACTCTTTCAGTAAAAGTTCCATTGTATCAATATTTTCGTCAGCTTGACCAATTTCTTCTAGTAAACGATTTTTAGCAAAATTCAACTCTTTGCGAAAAATGGCCGCGCCAGTTCGTTCAGCACTAGCAATAAAAGGACGAGGGAAAAACTGAGCAAAAATAATATCTTTTATAGCATTAGCAATTAGAAACTTAATAAATTCATGCGGTATTTTTACCTTGTCTTTTTCAACAAGAAGAGTCACAACTAATTCTGTACTTTCTTCACTTTTAGTAATTGAGAAAATTTCTGCATTAGCTGATCCCATTTTCCGATCAAATTTGTTTTTTAATTTAATATCTTCAGTTTTTATTTCTAGACTGATGTTAAATTTTGTGTTTTTAAATCTGTCAATTGGTGCTGCAAAAATCTTCGGTAATTCCTGGGTATATCTATCACAGGATTCAATAATAATCTGCTCAGATTTTTTAACATACTCTTGGATATCAATACGAATTACACCGTCAGCAAGAAGTTCCTCAATTTTATCATCATTGATTGAAATTGAAAGCATTTGCCTCCAAGTATATAAAAAGCCAAATAAAGTATAAGTTGCGTAAGTTTTTCCGGTATTGTTCCCGCCACAAATAATAGTAAAATCACTAAGAATAAATTCTGCTTCTCGTAAAGTACCAAGATTTTTGACTTTAATTTTCATTGTTCTATTTCTTTAACTATTAACCATTAATCTATACTATCACTTATCCGATTATAGATAATGCCTTTTTTACTATTCGTAAGTCGGGTTTCCTTGCGTCAACCCAACATGATAAAGGAAACACTAATATAGCTAATCCTTGTCTCATGAGGTACAAAATCATCTGTGTTTATCTGTGTTTATCTGTGTTTATCTGCGTTTAATTCTGACCTCTTGTACCTCACTTGGGAAATTATATAAAAGAAACTCAACATAATTTAAAGGAAACCCAAGGTAATTAATATTTTTGTTGGGTGGCGCTGTCGCTTAACCCAACCTACAAAATATACAAAATTAAACTCAAGGATTTTCAGAAATTGCCCCTTGCATTTTCATGAAAGTATCAATTAAAGTCTGCAATTGTTGGTCTGCTTTAAAGACTCCTAAACCTCTTGCTGTCACTTTTCCGGGAGAATAAACAAATCGAGATTTCATATTGGGAGTTAACTTTTCTGCTAATAGATTCCAAGCTGGTTCTTCCATGGGTGTTTCTAAAACAATATGCTGTTTATTCTCTGGTTTAATGCGACTAAATCCCAGGTTTTTAGCTAATTGTTTTAATTCCATCACGCGCAATAATTGATTTGCTGGTACGGGGATAGTGCCATATCTATCAGTCCATTCGGCAGCGATTTGTTTTAATTCATATTTTGATTTTACTGTAGCTACAGCGCGATAAGCACTCATTTTTTGATCAGGATCAGTAATGTATGTTGAAGGGATAAATGCGGTAAGATTAAGGTCAATTTGGGTATCTTCAACTTTGGGTATTTCTTGACCTCTAATTTCTCGAATTGCTTCTTCTAACATTTCCATATACAAGTCAAATCCAATGGCATCCATTTGACCAGATTGTTCTGCACCTAGCAAGTTTCCCACACCGCGAATTTCCATATCTCGCATTGCTAATTGATATCCAGAACCGAGTTGAGTAAATTCTTGAATTGCTCTTAATCTTTGTCTAGCGGCATCGGATAATTCTCTTTGTTTGGGGTAAAATAACCATGCGTGAGCTTGAATTCCCGCACGTCCCACTCGTCCCCGCAATTGATATAATTGAGATAAACCAAAACGGTGAGCATCTTCAATTAAAATTGTGTTGACTCGCGGAATATCTAAACCAGATTCGATAATTGTCGTACAAACAAGAATATCCGCGTCATTATTGCCGAAGGTCAGCATGGTTGATTCTAACTCACTTTCGTCCATTTGACCATGGGCGATCGCAAATCTTCCTCCTGGTATCATCTCTCGCAATTTTGTTGTTGTTTCTTCAATTCCTTCAACTCTAGGAACTACATAAAATACCTGTCCACCTCGATCTAATTCTTGACGAATTGCACTTCTGACAATATCAGAATTTAAAGGTGCAAGATGGGTTTGAATGGGTCTTCTGGTAGGAGGTGGTGTGGTAATTAAACTCATTTCTCTAATTCCAGATAATGACATATATAAGGTTCTGGGAATAGGAGTTGCAGAAAGAGTGAGAACATCAACTTGGGTTTTGAGACTTTTGATTTTTTCCTTTTGATTAACTCCAAATCTTTGTTCTTCGTCAATTACCAGAAGTCCCAGGTCTTTAAATTGTACACCTTTTCCTAATAATTGATGTGTACCGACAACTATATCTAATTCTCCAGTTGCGAGACGTTTTTGAATATTCCGTTTTTCTTCCGCACTACGAAAGCGATTGAGTAAACCCACGTTCATAGGATAGGGTGCAAAACGTTCTTTAATTGTGTGATAATGTTGTTGGGTTAAAATTGTCGTTGGTGCTAAAAGTGCCACTTGCTTTCCTGCGGTGACAGCTTTAAAAATTGCCCGAATTGCAACTTCTGTTTTGCCAAAACCCACATCTCCACATACTAACCTGTCCATGGGTCTTTCACTTTCCATATCCCGTTTTACATCTTGTACGGCTTTTAGTTGATCTGTGGTAGGTTGGTAGGGGAAAGAATCTTCCATTTCTTGTTGCCAAGGCATATCCTGGGGATAGGAAAAACCTTGTTGTTCAGAACGTGCGGCATACAATTTTAACAAATCTACTGCTAATTTCTTAATCGCTTTTCTGACTTTATTCTTAGTATTATCCCAGGCCTTTCCAGTCATTTTATGCAGTTCTGGAGGTTTATCTGCATTGGTTCTAAATCGAGATAAAGAACCAACTTGATCGGCAGCAACTCTTAATAAACCATCTGCATATTGCACAACTAAATAATCACGGGTTTCTTCGTTAATTGTTAAACTTTCTAATTTGACAAATTTACCAATTCCATGACTACGATGAACTACAAAATCTCCTGGACGTAATTTGTTAAGATCAATTTGTTTAGATGTGGCTTGACGACGTTTACGGACATAGCCAAAATTAGCTAGGGAATGTTGTCCATAAAATTCTCTATCGGTGACAATTACTAACCGAAAAGAAGGTAAAATAAACCCTTCTAATTCTGCCAAGCCGGAATATTTTAGAGCAATTGGTGTATGATTAATTTGTAGTTTATCAATGGCTTGATAATCACGAGGATTGGGAATAAACTGCGCGGGACAATCATGTTCTTGCAGCAGAGAAACTGAACGGGAAGGTTGAGCCGAAATTATCCAAATTGCAAAATTGCGTTCTCTTTCTTTCCTAATAGTTTCCCCTAATTTGGCAAATTGATGAGGTGTAACGGGTAAAGGTCTACTTGCTAAATTTAAACCACTATTTTCTTCCGACAATTCCGATAAATATAACTTTTTAAAATTACTAATTTCTGCTAAACAATCATTAAAATTGCGATGAATTTTTGGTAATTCAACAGATAGTTGACCACTGACAACTGACCACTGACCATTAGCATTTTCCAGCCAGCGATCGCTATGAGCATAACATTGCTCTGGCTCATCAATAACCACAAAAGTATTTTTAGGTAAATAGTCAATTAATGAAGCGGGTTTTGTAAAAGCTAACCCTAAAAACCGCCGACTTCCTTCTAATGTTCCTAATTCTTGTAGAGACGTTCCATGAAACGTTTCTACATTTGATAAATTTTTCAGTCCATCTAAAATAATTGGTGCAAAACTTGTGGGAGTGAGGGTAACTTTTTCTATCTTATCCAAGGCTGAACGCTGGGTAGAAGGGTCAAATTCCCGAATTTGTTCAATTTCGTCGCCAAACCATTCCAAGCGCACAGGCAACTCGGAGGACACCGGAAACACATCTACAATATCCCCCCGTCTACTCCATTGTCCTTCAGTTTCCACCAGGGGAACTCGTTCATATCCCAAAATCGTGATTTTTTCCCCGAAACCATCTAAATCAAATTCCATTCCTTTTTCTAAGGTGACACAAAATGATTTAAACGCTTCCGGTGGTGGTAAATGGGGCTGTAACGCCCCCACCGTGGCAATTATGGCCGTTTTCTGCTTTTGCAACTGACCACTGACAACTGACGACTGACCCAAAACCTGCATTTGTCCCCAACTTAACTCATTTTCAGGGTCAAAGGGTTCATAGGGAGAAGCCTCGGAAGTGGGGTAAAAATGAACAGTTTTCCAGCCCATGGCTTCCATTTGGGCGAAAACCCGCCCAGCCTCCTCTAAAGTGGCACAGACCACGCACAAATTTTGATCTTCATAATTTGCTAATGCTGACGCTATTAGTCCCTTGGGAAGACGAGAAATCCCATTTAACCGCAATTCCTGCTGTTTGTTGAGTTTAGTAATTAGTTCTGCGGTCAGCAAAGAGCGGGACAAAGCACGGACAATAGAAGAAAATGCCATAAGTTTTACGCTAAATTGGAAGTCGTTACGGATCTGAAGATCTCAAAGCTTGTGATATCAACTATTTTAAAAGTTTTAATTGCTCCGTTGACAATAAGTGGTCAAAAATCTAGCCTAGAAAGATATCCAGTTAACTTAAACTTAGTCAAGTCTGTTAGTGTTAAGGTAATGTAATAGAGCTTTATATTCCATTAATACTATTGATAAATAAACTCTTAACTGCTAATAGATAGAAGAAATCTGACTACTACTTTGTTTATAGTCAAAGTATTTGAGAGAATCACCTAAAATAATGGATACTAAAATAAGTCAGATTTAATTAACATTAGCCCCGACTTGGTAACTCTGTATAATTTTACTCTTTATACCAGCAATTTTAAAAATGTCTTCCCTCTCTTTTGAACTTTTCACAATTTTGGTGCTAATTTTCGCCAACGGTGTGTTTTCCATGTCGGAAATGGCCGTAGTCTCAGCCCGGAAAGTTAGACTACAGCAGTTAGTTAACCAAGGGGATATTAACGCTAGGGCTGCATTAAAATTAGCAGAATCTCCCAATCATTTTTTGTCTATTGTCCAGGTGGGGATTACACTGATTAATATTCTTAATGGTGTGTTTGGAGGTGCTACTATTGCCAAAAGACTAGAAGACTATATTAAGCTAGTCCCCATTTTAGCTAATTATAGTAATGCGATCGCCTATGGCATCGTAGTTTTACTGATTACCTATTTTTCCCTAATTGTCGGTGAACTTGTACCCAAACGTCTCGCTTTAAATAACCCCGAAAAAATCGCCTCCTTTGTAGCTATACCTATGCGGGCTTTAGCAAGAATCGCCTCACCTGTAGTTTATCTTTTGAGTGCATCTACAGACCTAGTATTGCGAATTTTAGGAATTACACCCTCAGAAGAACCCCAAGTCACAGAAGAAGAAATTAAAATTTTAATCGAACAAGGTACGGAAGCAGGGACCTTTGAAGAAGCCGAACAGGACATGGTAGAAAGGGTTTTCCGATTAGGCGATCGCCCCGTTACTTCCTTTATGACACCCAGACCTGATATAGTCTGGTTAGACTTGGAAGATCCTGCTGAAGAAAACCGCCAAAAAATGACCGAAAGCGCCTACTCTCGCTATCCAGTTTGTCAAGGAGGATTAGATACAGTTCTCGGTATAATTCCTGTCACCGACTTACTAGCCAGAAGTTTACGTAATGAACCCCTAGACTTAACTCTAGGATTACGTCAACCAGTATTTGTTCCCGAAAGTACAAGGGGATTAAGAGTTTTAGAACTGTTTAAACAAACTGCGACTCACATGGCCTTAGTCGTAGATGAATATGGAGTCATTCAAGGATTAGTCACCCTGAATGATATCATGAGTGAAATAGTTGGTGATGTTCCCGCAGGACCAGGACAAGAAGAACCTCAAGCGGTACAAAGAGAAGATGGTTCTTGGTTAGTAGACGGAATGTTAGGAATAGAAGAGTTTTTAGAACTTTTTGATCTCGAAGAATTAGAAACTGAAGAAAGAGGAAATTATCAAACATTAGGAGGTTTTGTGATTACCCATTTAGGACGTATTCCTGCCGCTGCTGATCACTTTGAATGGGATAATATGCGCTTTGAAGTTATGGATATGGACGGAAATCGGGTTGATAAAGTATTAGTTGTACCCAGGAGAATGAATAATGAATAATGGGTAATTGGTAATGGGTAATGGGTAATGGGTAATTGGTAATTGGTAATTGGTAATGGGTAATGGGTAATTGGTAATTGGTAATGGGTAATGGGTAATTGGTAATGGGTAATTGGTAATGGGTAATTGGTAATTGGTAATGGGTAATTGGTAATTGGTAATTGGTAATGGGTAATTGGTAATGGGTAATTGGTGATAAACTAAAAATTATCTATTTATTGTCTTTAATTTTTCTTGTTTAATGCACGTTATCAGTCGGAAAAAGCTCAGAGATTTTTGTCAGGAACACGCAAACAGTTGTGAAATTCTTGACGACTGGTATATTACTGCTAGTAAAGCTGATTGGCGTAATTTAGTACAAGTACAATCTGTTTATCCTAAAGCTGAAGCTGTTGGTAATTTCACAGTTTTCAATATTAAAGGCAATAAATACCGTTTGATTTCTAGTATTAATTATGATAAACAGGTAATCTATATTAAATATGTCTTAACTCATGCAGAATATGACAAAGACTACTGGAAAAATGACCCTTACTTTTAATTCAGACGCTTACAGCAAATTACTGTCCCAGTACCAACCACGAGTCATCAAAACCGAGGAAGAAAATGAGCAGTTTTTAGCAGTTGTGGAGGATTTGCTTTCTCGTTCTCATCTAACTTCAGAAGAAGATACCTTATTAGAGTTATTAATGAGGCTAATTCAAGATTTTGAAAGTCAGCATTATCAGTTAAATATTTCTACTCCTGCTTCAAGAATTTTGCATTTGCTGGAAGCGCAGGGTTTGGAAACAGATGATTTAATTTCTATTTTTGGTTCAAGTAATTTGGTTTCTCAGATAATTAATGGTGAGGTGGGAGTGACGCAAGAACAAGCTAATATTTTGGGGAAATTTTTAAAAGTTGATGCTAGTTTGTTTGTTAGCTAAAAAACGACTTTTTCAGCAAAATCCCATTTTCGTATCATGGGTATTTCTGATTCCGAAACACTCCCACAATCATAGCAATTCCCGTTTTTATGAAAAAACAGAGATAGGTTAAATATGCTTTTATGACGATATCTATTTCTATTATTTCTAGGCTTACCTCCCAACTTCCGAAACTGCTGTATCAACCATATAAATAACATATAAATAATCAAATATGTTCAAGTATTTCTCTCTTCCTCTGCGACTTTTGCGCCTCTGCGTGAGACAAAAAAATCCCGTTCACTGATACCAGACTCAATAGATAATTTATTGAGTTTCAGTTAGAAAAAAGGGTACTAAAAAACCATTTTCTTCCTTTTTTCTAACCATTAACTTACACCATTACATCAGGAAATTAAAGCTGTCTAACAACAGGTTTACCGTCAATAACCTCACCGACAAGAACGATATCTGCACAATTGACGAAAATACCATTTTCCAAAACACCAGGAATATTATTCAGGGTTTTTTCTAAATTTACAGGGTCATCAATGCTATCAAATGTCACATCTAAAACCATATTACCTTGGTCAGTGATCACCGGTCCTGCTTTTTTTACACCCATACGCAGTATTGGCTTACCACCGAGGGATTTAATAGCATTAGTGACAGGAGTAAGCGCCATAGGAATGACTTCTACGGGTACAGCAAACACAGAACCCAGTTTATCTACCAGTTTACCACTATCAACCACCACAACAAACTGTGTTGCCAAGTAATCTACAACCTTTTCGCGGGTATGTGCTGCACCACCACCTTTAATTAAGTTTTTATGGGGATCTACTTCATCTGCACCATCTATAGCAATATCAATATGGTCCACAGCGTCCAAAGTAGTGAGGGGAACGCCATACTCTTTTGCTAAAACTTCTGACTGAAATGAGGTGGGAATACCGACAATATCCTTAATTTCTCCAGATTTAAGCCGTTCTCCTAAATACTGAATTGTGTAAGCTGTGGTTGAACCTGTACCCAAACCGACTATCGAACCTGATTTTACCAAATTGGCGGCGGCCTTGCCAACTTCTTGCTTCATCAATTTAACTGGGTCTGCTGGTATGGACATTTTGTAACTCCTGAAAAACTCACGCCAAGGTACTGTTACAGCCGACTATACTACAAAAGGGGATCAATTTAGCTTAGTAATTATAGGACTTATGCAAAATATCTGGAGAAACTCTTTCTTTCGTGGTTCATTATTCAGTAACTTGTACCTAAGTCCTAAATTATTTAAACTGAAAATTTATTTTCTCATTCTCATATCCAAAAACTTCAATTGTTGATATAAACAGCGAATTTGTTGTAAATTTACACCCGCTGCTTCGGCTTTTCTCAATGGGTTGCCAAAAATTGCTTCTATTTCTAAAGGACGACATTCATCAAAATCAATTTTCATACTGGTGCGGTAGGGTTTCATTTTTGTGGTGTAATCTAACATAGTTTTAATAAAACTTTCGGGAATAATTCTGCCTGTACTTTTTGCCCCCGCTGCTACTTCCCACATCAAATTTTCTACTAATTGTCGAGTATGAATATCTTCCATAATTTCATCAGTTCTTGCATCAAGAATTACAGATAAACCATTGTAGGGAATATTCCAGACTAATTTTTTCCACCGTCCTAATAGTAAATCTTCTAATAGTTCTATAGATATGCCCGCATTTTCAAAATCTGCTGTAATTTCCCGCATTTTTTGAGTAATACCAATTGATTGATAATTAGATGTATATTCACCCAAAGTAATTTGTCCATAATCTAAATGATGAATATGCCCTGGTGCAACTTTATTAGAACAGAGAAAACATAAGCCGCCAATAATGTTCACGTTGCTGACAATTTCCGCAACTTCTGCTTCTATATCCAGTCCATTTTGTAATACTAATACCGTGCCATTATCTTTAACTATTGGTGGTAATAAATCGCCTAAAAATTGATTTTGAGTAGTTTTTAATGATACTATTACCACATCACACTGTGGCATCCTTTCTACATTGTTATAAGCATTAACTTGGGGGAGGGTAAAGTCACCGTCTGGAGACTCAATGATTAAACCCTTTTCCCTTACCTGTTGATAATCACTTTTAAGTAAATAGTGAACTTCTAAACCGGATTTTTGCAGTTTTGCACCATAAAATCCGCCTAATGCACCAGTTCCCAATATTGCATAAGTGCGTTTAACCATATTATGTATAGAAAAATCATCAGGTCAGATTTTACCAGAATTGTAGCTAATTAAACTTAAACATGATTTACTATTTTCTAGAACCTTTGTAGATATAAGGTGAGGTAAAATTAATGGCTGATATTGTTGATATTGCAGTTAGTAATGATGCGTTTAAAACCTTGGTAGCGGCTGTGTCCGCTGCTGGGTTAGTAGAAACATTAAAAAGTCCTGGTCCATTCACCGTATTTGCACCCACTGATGATGCTTTTGCCAAATTACCCCCCGGTACAATTACAACTTTATTACAAAACCTTCCCCAGTTAGCACGAATTTTAACCTATCATGTCGTCCCTGGCAAGTTAACAAAGGATGATTTGGCAAAACTGGGTACAGTAACTTCTGTGGAAGGTTCTCCTATTAAAATTAATTGTGATCATGGTTTTGAGGTGAAAAATGCTACAGTTTTAGCCGCTGATATTGTGGCAGATAATGGCGTGATTCATGTTATTGATACTGTGATTTTAATGGGTTAATCCCACTTTTTCACCATAAAAATCTTATAGAGACGTTTTATACAGCGTCTCTATTATGAATAAATTTAATTGTCCAGGTCAATTCTTTAAAAAAAGTAACATAAATGGTGCGATTACTCACTTTTGATATACTATAATCTTATTAATCTATTATTTACAATAAAACCTAATCATCAGCACCAATAATTATCAATTATCCCCAAAAATCAATGTTAGATATCAACGCCCTAGCTGAGTTTTCCCGCAACAATTGTATAGGTATTTGCGCTTTTCTTGTCCCAGCCAATATCCTCACAACCTTATTAACAATGATCCTCGCGTTCCTAAATCGTCCTTTAGGTCAACTGTGGACATCTACAGCATTAGCTTGTTTATTTGCCAGTGTCATGATACTGCACGTTTATACTTGGTTTATGATTGGTGTGGTTATGACACCAACTTATATCTTATTGTCCCTAGCAGTTACTTGTTTATTGACCAATCTTTTGCTAATGATCTGGCGCGGAAATTCTCTACAATTGTTTTCTCTTCATAAATAACTTCCACAAAAGTCAAAATTTCAGGAATACCAAAAACTGAATATTTGGCTTTTTTATTAACAGTCAGAATAGTAACTAAAAATATAAATTACTATTCTGACTATTTTTAATAGCTATTAGTTAACAGCTATTTTTTTACTGTTACCAATAACGGCCATAGTAACGGCCATAGTAGTGATAACCGTGAGAATAACAACCATAATAACCACCAACAATGGTTTGTACTTCCTCGGTAGCTAGTTCATCGAGAAAACTAGTATCATCATTAAATAAATCATAACCGGCAGGAAGTAATGCAGATATTTGGATATTAGCCATGATAATTACTCCTTGATTTGATGAATTGTCTGAACAAGAGATAAATGAGATTAGACTTGCTATGGACTAACCTTATTTCTGATTCTTTCAAAAAGAATTTATAACTTCAAGACTTTGATCTGAATTGATCAGACCTAATTGAACTATTTTTGTCTAGTTATTCATGGTAATGATCGCAGTTTTTAATACTTACCAGGAACATATTTTAGAGATGTTTCATGCAACATCTCTAGAAAAGATGTCATTTTTATCGTGGATGATATTGACAAAAAATGCCGACTTAATTAAGTTTATTTTGTCTAAAGTAGATGAAATAGACAACATATTTAAACATTCAATTGTCTTTAATTACTAAATTCTGCCCGTAATTGATTAACAACTCGATCTAATCCCACAGAATGGGCGGCTTTGAATAATAAACAATCTCCTGTTTGCATAAATGTTTTTAATCTTGTTACCAAATCAGCATGGGTACTAAAACATTCACAATATATACTATCGGCACTATTAGCAATAATTTCCGCATCTTCACCATCAACTAATACTAATAATCCATCCAGATGTAAATTTTTGACCATTTCTCCCACCTTTTGATGAAGTTCTGGGGATCTTTCTCCTAATTCTTTCATTGCCCCTAAAACGGCAATTTTCCGCTTTCCTGGTGTGTCTGCTAACAACTGCAAAGCGGCTAACATAGCTTCTGGGGCGGCATTATAGGTTTCATCTAAAATCACGATATCATGAGGTAAAGTGAAGCGTTGACTTCTACCTGTGGGCATATTTACCATGATACCAAATTGTAATAATTGCCAATCAATTTCTAATACCTGAGCTACGGCTAAAGCTGCTAAAAAATTACTAGCATTATGACGACCAGGTAAAGGCAAAGGTAAACGCATTTCCGCAATTTCTACGGTTTGATTATTAATTAATTTTCCTTGAATATCTCCACCAGAAAAGCCATAACTGATGACTTTACCCTGCCAAAACTTCGCTGCTGTTTCCATTAATAATGGATTATCATAATTAAGAATAGCAATACTATTATTTGCCATGGTTGCTAATAATTCACATTTAGCTTCAGCAATTGCTGCTTCTGAACCAAGTAATTCAATATGTGCTGTTCCCACATTAGTAATTACCCCAATTGTCGGTTTAGTAATTTCTGTGAGTTCGGTAATTTGTCCTCTGCCCCGCATAGCCATTTCTATGACTGCAAAATCATCTCCTTTCGTCAATTCTAAAAGAGTTTTGGGAACACCTATTTCATTATTAAAATTACCGTAGGTTTTATGGACTTTTCCTTTTGTGGCTAAAACTGCGGAAATTAGTTCTTTAGTGGTGGTTTTACCTACTGAACCTGTAATAGCAATTACAGGAATAGAAAAACTTTCCCGCCACCATTGAGCAATTTGCTGGTATGCTTTTAAAGTATCTTTAACCCGCAGAATTGGAAAGTCCGGATTTTCATAATCATGATCAACTATAGCCAATATAGCCCCTTGAGCGATCGCTGTGGGTACAAAATCATGTCCATCAAATTTTTCCCCTCGCAAAGCCAAAAAGACCTCACCCGGTTGCAAAATGCGGGTATCTGTCTGTATCCCCATAGCCAACTGAGTTAAACTAGATACAGATACATTCACAGGTTCAGCTATAAGAACTTCAACCAGTTGAGAGATAGTGGTAGAGACTGACATACTGATAAACGATAAGCTATTTTAAAGTTAATAACCTTATCATTTTTTGTGTCGTGTTGTCATTGAAGATTTATTTTGAAGTTCTATACATTAGACTGGTTTAGATGATTTGCAATAGGCATTACTTAGGAACTTGGTATAATACAATTCAAGACAGTTTACCAGAAGAATTACAACCTCCTGCTAAACAATGGCAACAGGAAGAACCAGGAAGTAGAATTAAGTCTTTTTTAAGAGCTTGGGCAAAAGCTATCAATCGTCCCATAGTATTATTTATAGATGAAATTGATTCTTTACAAGATCAAACTTTAATATCAGTTTTAAGACAGTTAAGAGATGGTTTTCCTAACCGTCCTGAAAATTTCCCTTCATCAGTAGGATTAATTGGTTTACGAGATGTGCGAGATTATAAAGTAGCATCGGGAGGTAGTGAACGACTAAATACTTCTAGTCCTTTTAATATTAAAGTTGCTTCTATAACTATGCGAAATTTTAATATTGCAGAAGTAGGAGAA
>JBJUHT010000118.1:0-7210 GCA_046070105.1 Dolichospermum sp. | reverse complement strand
AACCTTTTGACCATCAATATTTTGGGTTGTTTTTGATATTAATTAATCAAAAGTTAGGAAAAAACCGTTGTATTGTATGGTGGAAAAGGGTTTTGGAAAAATGATTTTACAATTTACCTCCGAGAATGAAAACGCCCTGCCCCGCAAGCAGGGAGGGGGCTATGATGTACTTTATAACAAAGGAATCTGCTGTAATTACTAATATAATTACTAATTAAGATGGGTAACTGCGTATTCATGTCTAGAATAAAACTTTATACCTTAGTATCTTAATGAAAAATAAAAATACTAACATCCTCAAGACAGATACCCACTTTTGGAAAATATGTCATACTGGAATTAGAAACTTCTGTTAAAAATAACTTAACACCATTTTCTATTTATTTTTAACTCCTGAACTCCTATTAGTAGGGGGTGAAACTATGGTTAGTACAAATAACGATATCAGAATTGTTTCTTTAATTCCGAGTGCTACGGAAATTATCGCTAAACTGGGTTTATTTGATGCTATAGTAGGCAGGTCTCATGAATGTGACTATCCTCCAGAAATCGTAAATCGTCCAGTTTGTACTCAAGCACGTTTTAATGGTCATGGTAGTAAGACCTCTGTTCATAATCAAGTCAATGATGTACTACAATCTGCTTTAAGTATTCACAAGATCAAAGTTGATGTTTTGGAGAAATTGCACCCTACCCACATTATCACTCAAGACCAATGTGATGCTTTTTCTGTTACTTTACCAGAGGTAGAAGCAGCAGTTGCTCAACTTACCCACAGTTCACCCCAAATTATATCTTTACAGCCTAACACATTACAAGATGTTTGGGGTGATATCGAACGAGTTAGTCGCACTTTTGGCGTGGATTCAGTACAAATACTGGATAACTTAGAAGCCCGTATTAAAATTTGTAAGCGCAGACTCCAGGGGCTTTCTAACGCAGAAATGCCGAGGGTAGCTTGTATTGAATGGACTGATCCTTTAATAGCCGCTGCAAATTGGGTCCCTGAATTAATTAATTTAGCAGGGGGACAATCATTATTTTGTTTGATGGGTAAACCCGCTGTTCATGTAAAATGGGAAACACTAGTAGCTAGTAACCCAGATGTAATTATTTTCATGCCTTGTGGCTTTGATTTGCAACGAACTCAACAACAAGCTGAATTATTGACTCAACGTCCAGAATGGAAAAAACTCCATGCTGTTCAAAGTGGCAGGGTTTTCATTACCGATGGTAATGCTTATTTTAACCGTCCTGGTCCACGATTGGTAGATTCTGTGGAGATATTAGCAGAAATATTGCATCCTGAGATCTTTGATTATGGTTATCAAGGTACTGGTTGGCAAACTTTGTAAGTAGTCTGCAAATAACTTGACTATAGGTAGGAACTTGATAAAATTGCGTTATTATTATTGTTGCTGTTTCGCGCAATTGAGATATTCAATTCCTACCTATTTACTCATATTATTGCGAGTATATTTGTGTTTGACTCCTATGGGAAAATATTCAAGATCACCAATGGGTTTTAATTCTACTAATGGGGTTTGATATTGGGGGGGAACATAATTAGCAAATTCACTATTCAGATGTAATAATTGGGTCAGAATAGAGTTAGTAATAGATGATTTTTTCTGTTCTTGATCTTCTACTCCTGGTGCTAGTTCGACGACTACAGATAAAAAGCGGTTTTTGTCTAAATCTTCCTTTATTTGTAATACAAATTTACCCGTTACCCATTCTCTAATAATTGGTTGTTCTAACCCTACTGTAATATTTTCTGGGTAGATATTTGCGCCAAAATAGGAAACTGTAAAGTTAGAACGTCCGAAAACATAGACAAAAGGTAACTGATTAATTCCGCGATGATTTTCTAATTCTGTGAGAGGATTAAAACCCCAATTTGCTAAAAATTCTAGCATTTCTGGATAGGAAATTAAACCACCATGATCAAGAATACTATATCTAATTAAAGGAACTCCATTATCCCCAGAAAATAGGAGATTTCCCTCTTCAACTTCAAAAAAACGACTGCGAGGATCATATTGGACTAAAGTAGGTAAACGGGACTGTCCAAATAATGCTTTGGCTGCTGCGGGAGTACACGCTAAAAACCGTCGAATACATATACTTAAAGGAGTTTCATTTCCTAAAACTCCCGCGTCTGCTGTTCCATACAAAGAAGCAAAATCATCACAGGGATTTTCAGAACCCATTCTTTCAGCGACTAAATTTCGCCATTCCTCACTAAATACTTCTCCGGCCATTACCAATTTAATATTATATTGTTTCCATTGCATTCCTTGAGCAAGACCCGTATCAATGACATCTTTTAAAAATGGTGGATATCCTAATAATACAACTTGCTGAAAGTTAGCTCCTAATTCCTGGACAATTCGCAAAATTTCCGGTTTATTATTACCTGGAGTAATGACGGTCAGGGGATAACCTTTAGCAGCTAAATAACGACAACAATTAGTAGTAAACATTCCTCCTACCCAAGTTCCCAAGGAAAAACAAATTACTGCTAAAGTAGTTTGAGAATCTGCGTAAAAACTATTATGAAAAATTTGCTCAAAGCGGGTGGCTATGTGTAATTCATCTGTTAAAAAACGCGGCCAAAATGTTGATTTTCCTGTAGAACCGGAGGAAGCAGCTATAAAATCACAGTTTTCTATTTTTCCATGATAACACAATTCAGATACAGGATATTTTGCTATATAATTCTCCTTATTAATTTTCGGTATTTTCTCAAAATCAGCTAAAGTTTGAATATGCTCTGGTTTAATTCCAGCTTTAGTCAAAAATTCTTGATATGCAGGTACATTTGCTGCAACTTTTTGAAATAATTTGATCACAGTTATTTCTAGATCATGATCGGGACAAAGTTGCAGTTTTTCGTCTAAAGGAAGAGATATAAAATCATTGAATTGTTGAATTACATTTGGGGTTTCTGTTAGGGATTTCATAATTTATTCCAGATAAGTTTAATTGATATGAAGTTTTTGATATTAAAAAAACTAGACTTAACTCTAAATATTATACAATAATACAACAAAAATCTTCAGATGTCAAACATAAAGATAGATATCTATTCAAAATTACGGAATATTGCTAATTGTTAATATTTATAATGGATTTTTTATTTTCATACTCCGTGAGCCAATATTGCGTAAATGCTTCTGGTGATGTTGTATAACTTGATTAGACTTAATTTATCTCGTAGTATTATGCAAGTATATTGCAGTCAAAAACACGCAAATAATGCTAATCACCATTTTTGTACTGTCTGCGGTGAATCACTACCCTTGACTGTGGGGCAAGTTATTGATAATCGTTATGAAATTGGGCGTATATTGGGACAAGGTGGCTTTGGACGCAGTTATCTGGCAGTTGATAGGCAAAAATCTCGGAAAATGTGCGTTTTAAAGGAATTTGCGCCTCAAGTTCTCAAACCCCAGGATTTACAAAAGGCCAAGGAGTTGTTTGTACGGGAAGCCAGTGTCCTGGAAAAAATTCAACATCCCCAAATTCCTCATTTTCACTCTTCCTTTCAAGCTAAAATTGGTACTAAGGATTTTTTCTTTTTGGTGCAAGATTATATTGAGGGTGATAATTATGACCAATTATTGGCACAGCGTCAAAATCAGGGAAAATCTTTTAGTGAGGAAGAAGTGATTAATTTACTGCACAAGATTCTCCCTGTGCTGGCTTATATTCATGGTTTAGATATTGTTCACCGCGATATTTCCCCGGATAATTTGATTTTACGCCAAAGTGATAATTTACCCGTGTTGATTGATTTCGGGGGCGTGAAACAGTTACCAGCTTATCAAGGGTTTTTGCGGACAAACTTGGCAGCAAATAGAACTTTATTAGGTAAAAAAGGCTACGCGCCAGAGGAACAGTTACTTCAAGGAAAGGTATATAAAAGTAGCGATTTTTACTCTTTGGCGGTAACAGCTTTAGTGCTAATTACGGGTAAACAACCAAATTTACTTTATGATGGTTTTCATGGGGTTTGGCTTTGGGGTAAGGAAATTAAGGTGAGTCCCAAGTTAGAGACTGTGTTAAGAAAGATGTTAGCCCATAAGCCCAGCGATCGCTATCAAAAGGCTGAACAAATTATTAAAGATCTACCTTTGGCATCTATGGCATCTGGGGAGCAAACTATGATAAATTCTCACAATCATCCCAATCCTTATGTGACTAAGCTAAAAACCCAAATAGTCGCACCAGGTATAAAAAAAGTTCGTACTATTGGTGGTAGATTCCACAATAAGACGACATTATTTGTACAGAAAATACCTATGCCCGTATGGTTACGTCCTTTTACTGTTAGCTTTATGATGACAACGGGGGTGTTATTAACGAGTGTGGGTATGTTCGCTTTGGGAAATTTTGCAGTTAAGGAGATATCATCAATTACATTTCCTGAATTTGCAGTTCCTAAGATACCTACCATTAATAATTCTGGGGGTGGAAAAAATAGTAAACGCAGTATTCAACAGGTTTTGAGTCGTGTCAAAGAATTAGAAATTTCTGGGGTATTTTTCACCAATACAGTTAATGAGATTTTCTATATGCAAAATCCGAATTTGAGGGGACGGAAATTAACAGAAAAACCAGAAGATGCTGCTTTACGGGAACAATGGAGCAACATTGCTAATCAGTTATTAAACAACTTGGAAAAAGCAAATTTAAGTCAGACAGCTAGACGGAAAATAGGTAATTATAGTCAACAAGATTCCCAACGGTGGGAACAACTAGCTAAAGCTGGTAAATTAGGTAAATATAAATCTTTCCAAGATTTACGCACGGACACATATCTAGTTTTTGAAAATCTATTTCCTGATCAAAAACGTGGTCAATTGAATCAAAAAACTTTTTTACAGATTTGGTATGCGATCGCATCTGATAAAATTGCTAGTGAAATTGGGTTCTAAAACCGCTTTACACAGGCAAAAATCACCTAAATCGGTTTCAAAGTCCTAATTTCTCCTGAGTCCGCAGCGGTGGACTTTGTTTGTATAGCTGCGACTTCTAATCGCTAAGTCTCTAAGTTGACAACTGATAAATGACTAATGACAGATGACTAATCTTTATTGTTCTCAAGGACATCAAAATCCCCCTGGTAGTAACTTTTGTCGTCAATGTGGAGAGAAAATTGCTAATATACCAACATCTGTAAATCATCATATTCAACCAGGTCAAATTTTAGGCGATCGCTATGCTATAGTTCGTCAAATTGGCCAAGGAGGATTTGGCCGGACTTATTTAGCCGCAGATATTAACCGCTTTCAAGAAAATTGTGTTTTAAAAGAATTTTCTCCCCAAATACAAACTCCTGATGTTGTCCAAAAAGCAGCGGAACTTTTTCAAAGAGAAGCAAGTGTTCTTTATAAATTACAACATTCCCAAATTCCTAGATTTCGGGAATTATTACCAATTAATTTACCAGGTAAAGAAAGTCTTTTTTTAATTCAAGATTATGTAGATGGTGAAACTTATAATTCTTTATTAAAACATCGTCAACAACGCGGTTTAAAATTTACAGAAACAGAAATTCGTCAACTATTACAGCAAATTTTACCAATTCTGGAATATATTCACTCTCTTGGTGTTATTCATCGTGATATTTCTCCTGATAATTTAATGTTGAGAAATAGTGATCAATTACCTGTTTTAATTGATTTTGGTGGCGTGAAACAAGTAGCCGCAAATGTCGCTTCTCAATATTATCAAACAGGGGCAAAAACACCTTCTCCTAGTGAAACTTTGTTGGGAAAAATCGGATTTGCCCCGCCAGAACAAATGCAAACGGGCATGGTTTCTGCCCAAAGTGATTTATATGCTTTAGCTGCTACTATGTTAGTTTTACTGACAGGTAAACAACCACAAGAATTAATTGATACTTATAATTTGAGTTGGCAATGGCGACGGGAAGTGAGCTTAAGTGTTACATTGGGGCAAATTATTGATAAAATGTTATCACCAATTCCCAGTAATCGCTATCAAACAGCTAGTCAAGTTCTCCAAGCCCTTAACCCTCAACCTGTTAACTATCCGCAAACTCAACCCTCCACCGCCGCAACTATCGCTTTTTCTCCCCCGAAAACCCCAGTTTCCCCACCTAAAATTACTCCCACTCCTCCCAAACCAAGTATCTGGACGGGAACGAATGTTTTTATAATTACTTTTACTGTAATTATCAGCGGTGGATTACTTACGTGGGGATTCAAAAACCGCAGTCATAATTTAAACGCGAGTCACTCAATAATTACATCTAACTCCAATTCTAGGGAATCAGTAAAACCAGAAGTTAATTTTTCACCAGCGGAAAAACAACGTAAACAAAAATTAAGCGATCGCCGTGAAGAATTAGACATAAATTATAACTTCTATGTTAAAATTACAAATGATCTATTTTGGGCAAAATACCCCAGTTTAAAAGGGCGTATTCTCAGCGATAGTCCAGAAGATGAAAGTTTACGCGCAAAATGGGATCAAACCGCCGCTGAAGTTCTAGAAAAGCTATCAGAACTCAGTTCTGAATCCCGTAGTCAACTAGGAACTTATACATTATCAGTGCTCACTAACTGGAAAGCCGAAGTTAATAAAATTAACGTTGCTAGTCGTTCTTTGTATGATTTGGGGGATGTTGCTTTTTTCAGTAAATTTCCTGAACAAAGAAGTAAAGATTTTATCAAACAACCCATTGGACAAGTTTGGTATGGATTTGTTAATGATCAACTTAACGCCATTCTTGATAGAAGCGCATTTCAAAGATTAGTCTTTCCTGAAGGTGCTACCGGTAAAACAGTGAGTGGGAGTCTCAAACCAGGAAGAGGTAAAGTTTTCATTGCTGGACTAGCCAAAAATCAAAATTTAGAAGTTAAACTAGAAGCAAATTCAAAAGTTTTAATATCAATTTATTCTCCTACTGGGAAAACTGCATTTTTAGAAGATTCTCAAGAAAGAAGTATATCTAATACATTACCAGAAACAGGATTTTATGAATTTGTGGTTGTTTCCACAGCCTCAGAAACCGTAGATTATCAACTAACTATCATAGCAGAAAATCCCCCAGAACCTACACCCATAGAAACCCTGACCCCAGATCTGGAATAATTGAAAAGTTTATAGCATTTCTCACTCTAGTTGGGTACAAGAATCAGGAAGTTAACCGCAGATACAAAGTCACCCCACCCCC
>JBJUHT010000117.1:0-22162 GCA_046070105.1 Dolichospermum sp. | reverse complement strand
CTCATTGTGTATCAAGCAATGAGAGCTTTTTTGCTGTCTAAAATAACTATATATAGCTAATCATAAAAGAAAATATTTACTTAATAGATGATGAACAAAAAAAAGAGCAAATAATAGTAAAAGTTTTGCTCTTTCTTCTGCTAGAATTTAGAAAATGAAAACCCCCTGCTTGCTTAGTCCAGATAATAAACAAATCCTTCTGAGTCATACCTGGATATTCGACCCGAAAATCTAATTGATAAAGCATGGTTCTGACCCTAGATGTTAAAACTCAGACTATTATGACTAAATTGCTAAAAAATAGTCAAAAATTGTAAATTTATTCATATTGCGATCGCATGTCCTGTTTCTTTTCATAGCTTTAGCACTATTACCAAAATATAGTAAAGTTAGTGTGCAATTGTGAAGTATTCCCTGCGGGAGAACGCATGTCTTGATTTTTCTTATAGGTTAAAAAAGTCAAGAATCATTAGATTTGAGTAGCCTTTCTTGAATAGATTGAGCGC
Organism: Dolichospermum sp.; assembly: GCA_046070105.1. GTDB lineage: Bacteria > Cyanobacteriota > Cyanobacteriia > Cyanobacteriales > Nostocaceae > Dolichospermum. The sequence continues at coordinate 21,656 of JBJUHT010000117.1, read as the reverse complement.
GTTGAAGAATAGATGCTGCATCTCCATCTCTTCCTTGAGCTTGATAAAGACCGGCGAGATTCTTGAGAATAGTTACTACCAAAGGATGGTTTTCTCCCAATTGCTGTTCTCTAATAGAGAGGGCGCGTATATACAGGGGTTCTGCTTCTGTGTATCTCCCTTGATTCTCATAAAGTCCCGCTAGATTGTTCAGACTGGTTGCCACATAAGGATGGTTTTCTCCCAATCTCTTTTCACTCACAATTAAACATTGTTCTCTATAAGGAGCAGCTTGGTCATAAAATCCCTGTCCTTCATAAAACCGACCTAACCCGATAAAAGGCCAGATTAAATTCTCTTCCCCTAACCATTCATTCAGTTCGTCTACTGCTATTTTTAGGTGATCAATATACGGTTTTAATCTCGCAACATCTGCTAGTGTTAATGTCTCATTAACATCTTTTGCAATATCAACCATTACTTTACAATAGGCACGTTTGGCTTCTTCCTTAAATGCTGACTCCTCTAGCTTTTCTCTTAAATAAACCCGAATTAATGTATGTAATTCATACCAATTATTCCCTAAATCATTAACTAAATTAAGGTTCACCAAATTATCAGCTAACCACTCCTCAATATCATCAGGATCTTGCTCACCTAACAAATCATCTATTAAGGATTTAGAAACAGGAGCCAGAGCAAACAAACTCAGGTACATAGCTAGGAGCCGACTATTCTCATCTAAGTTTTCCCAAGTCAAGTCAAAAGCTGCTTCAACACCTCTTTCTGCAGTCATTTCCTGATCAAAATTTTCATATCTTTGCAGGCTCAATCTCTTCTCACTTAATCTTCTCCAAATATCTTCAACACTCCTCCAGTTATTACGTCGTCTTAATAAGCGTGCCACTAGTTCTAAAGCTAAAGGTAAATACCCCAAATCCCGACAAAGTGATTTTGCTGCATCTAACTCCTGGTCAATGCGACCATCTTCAACATAGGAGCGTAATAAATCTAATGCTGCATCTTCTCCTAAAATTGGTAACTGTAGCGTCTGAATGGTTGCTGATAAATTGTTATTACGTGTCGTAATAATAACTTTAAACCGTTTTTCCGTTTGAGGAGGTAAGTATGCCTTAATTTGTTTATATTCACGTACATCATCAAAAATAATTAATGATTCGTCTTTTTCATTTTTAAACCAATTTTGCCAACAGAATCGCACCCTCTCTTCTAAAATTCCTTCTGTGGGCAAGGTTAATCCCAGATAAAGCTGAGCAAAGCTTAAAATGCTTGTACCTACATCACTATCAGCCACATTTAACCAAGTAATTCCACCCAAATAGGTGTTTTTCTTATATTCTTGCTGAGCGTACTGCAAAGCTAACTCAGATTTACCAATGCCTCCCATACCAGTTAATGTGGAAATGGCAATTCTGTCGCAGGTTTCTAACTGAGTTGCTAACTGAGTTAACACATCATCACGTCCAACAAACTTAGCGACACCACTACTTGGTAAATTGGAAGGGTTTTGTTTTACCTGCTCCCTAACAGGCGACGACAGTCAGTTGTTAAAGTTAAAAACAGGATTTTGAACTGTTCCCCCATGAACAACCATACCCACATCTCGCATATAACTGAGAATATAAGGGTTGGATTTGTTTTCCGTTGCTACCTGTTCTGCTAGTTGTTGAATATCGGGGTCATTCTTAATCAAAGTTGCTACAGCATCAATAGTTTCAGGTGAAGGAGCTTGATTTCCACCAGTCGCTTGTAATTGATTAATAATTTGAGGGGATTTAGCTTCAATCAATTTCTTCAAGTTTAAGATTGCCCCATCTAAAGAAAGTTCGCCGACACGGGTCAAGGCTCCAGTTAAAATAATTGTAACTATTCCAGCCACGACGGTAATAGGATCCATAAATCAAGACCTTATTTTTTATATAGTTGGTAGTGTGATTATAACAGCAAAATTGTTTTACCTTTAAGTTTAGGGTGTGGAAGATAGGATAAAAGTCAAGCACCCCCTACAGGAGCAGGGGGTGGGGTAATTATTAATCTCCAGTAATAGAAAGTTCACTCACCCAAACTCTGGGAGCAACACCTCCTGGTGTTAATTCCACCTCTTTCTCCACATAAACAATAGATTTGAGAAGTTCCAAGAAATCACCGGCTACCGTTGCAGACTCAATACTGGTTTTCTCACCTTTATTAACTAACCAACCATCAAAAGGTAAAGAAAAAGAACCTTGTAAAGCCTTAACACCCGCATGAAGAGCTTGTAAATCATCAATTAAAATCACATTTTCCGCAGTTTCTAGACTCAATTCTTTCTCAGGAATTTCCGCCGCAAAAACGTGATAAAAATTCGGACTAACGCTAACTTTTGCGCCAATACTAGCATTACCAGTAGGTTGAGCATTTAACCTTTTAGCAGTTCCCGCACTATGTAAAAAACTGGTTAAAATGCCCTTTTCTATTAACTTAATTTGTCGAGTTGGAGTCCCTTCACCATCAAAACTTTCTGCACCAATATTAGCAGGATGTAAAGCATCATCATAAACTGAAAGTAAAGGTGAAGCAATTGCTTTACCAATATCATCAGCTTTCGATAAACTTTGATTATCCAGAATATTTTGGGCGTTAAATAAATTAGAAAAAGCCCCCAATAAACTTAAAAAAGCTTCAGGAGAAAAAACCACTTGATATTTACCAGTTTGGATTTTTTCATAATGCAAATGACTGATAGTTTTCTGAGCAGTTTCCTTGATACAACCAGCAATATCTAAATCAGCAACACTTTCCTTAACTCGATAAGCACCAGCACTGCGGGGTTTTTTACCTTCTTCTTCAGTTTTGCTGTACAAATAAATAGAAGCTAAAGAATGAGATTCAGTTCTTAAAGCACCTTCACTATTGAGATAAAATCTGTCAATATCTCTCTGTGCTAAACCATTATAAGGTACTCCCTTAATAGCAGGATGAGTTGCTAATAATTCTTTTTCTGCCACTAAGAGCTTTTCTATTAGTTCAGAAACAGGTGCTTGGAGAGCTTTTTCTTGATGTTTATTAGGGATAGGAATAGTTGCTTCTGGACTAAAATCAGGAACATTTTCTTTCACACCAAAAAAGCTGGCTTCATAAGCAGTTTTTAGAGCTAATTCTAATCCCTTATCATCTACATCTGTGGTACTGGTAACACCCATTGTATTTTCTTCATTCCATACCCGAACTGTTACCCCAGAACGATTGGAAGCCTTGACTTGTTTGGGTTCACCTTGGTCAACTTGAACGCTGGTATCATCTACAGTTGAGCCGTAAATGTCGAATTTTTTAATGCCAAGTTTAGCGGCATTTTCTTGAGCGTAGGTGGCGATTTCTTGAATGTTAGACATGATTGAATGAATTTTGGATTTTAGATTTTAGATTTTGGATTCCATCAAGAACTGTTTTAGAAATTAGATTTTGGAGTTTGGACGTTATCATTTTGGTTTTTGTCGAAGGGTTTTTATTGAAGCAACTGTCATAGCCAGAATTTCGCTAGTTTCTTACATTAAATTGTTAAGTTTTTCTACTGTTATTAATCTTGATTCAATCAGAAGTTCTAACCAGTAAAGAGTTTCATCAGCTTCTTCTTCTACAATACTAAGTTTGGCAATTAAGTCAGCTGTAGACTTAGCACGACAAGCTGATCTATAATTAGCACCGACAGAAGTCGCAGAGCGTAACAACTGTTTACCAATAACGTCCGCAGTTTTAGTATTTGGTAATGATTCAACCAAACGAATGACTCTTAATGCAAGTTGTTTTGTTCTGGTCTTAAACTGTTGCTCATTCACAATCCAAAATCCAAAATCTAAAATCTAAAATTTAGTTATCTACCGCCAACGGTAATAGAATCAACCTTAATATGGGGTTGTCCAACTGTGGTGTAAATGCTGCCGCTAACTGAACCACAAAAGCCGGGAGCTAGTTCTAAATCTTGGGAACATAGGGAAATTTTATTCATGATTTCCTTCGCTTCACCGATGAGGGTCGCACCTTTTAATGGTTTGGTAATTTTGCCATTTTCTATTAAGTAAGCTTCGTCAACGCTAAAGTTAAATTGGCCTGTTGCGCCTACACTACCACCACCCATTTTCTTACAGTAAATACCTTTATCAACGGAGGAAAATAGGTCTTCTGTTGTATGTTCTCCACAATCAATATATGTATTTCGCATCCGACTAGCAGCAGCAAAAGTGTAATTTTGACGGCGGCCACTACCTGTTCTGGGGTGTCCAGTCCGCACTGAACCGGTTCTATCAGCGAGGAAGTTTTTGAGGATGCCTTTTTCAATTAATAATGTTCTTTGAGCGGGCATTCCTTCATCGTCCATATCAATTGTACCAAAGGCATTTTCTGCCCGTCCTTCGTCCCAAGCCGTCAGGCTTTCATGGGCAATTTTTTCACCTTTTTTATCAGCAAATGGTGTGGTTTTGTGTTCAATTTGGGTGGTTTCTAAAAGGTGTCCGCAAGCTTCGTGGAAAATTACGCCGCCAAAATGATTGGCCATGATAATGGGGTAAGTTCCTGATTCTACGTAATCTGCATAAAGCATTTTACCGGCAGATTCGGCGATTTGTTCGGAGGCTTGTTGATAATCCCAGGTTCTCAGGAAGTTAGCGTCACTGGTATTACCCGCCCGTTCAGCAATAGAGGAACGGTTAGCGCCGTCAGCACAAAGCAGATTAAAGCCCACGGACTGGGTGAGGCGGATATCACGGGCAAATGTACCATCACTGGCAGCAACTAATACTTCTTGCCAGTCACGGAAGTAGGAAGCGCGGCGAGATTGGACGTGGGTAGCTTTTTTGTTCAGTTGGGCTGTACCATCAAGGAGAACTTCTCCCATTTCCCGGATAGAACTACATAAGGGTAGCCAAGCGTCTTTACCGCGTTTGCTGGCGTAGTCCCTGAGTAATTCCAGGTTGATTTCGGGAATGAAGCCACTAGGACCTGGTAATTGTAGTCCCAAAATAGAAAGTGCTTTTTCTAAAGCTGCTTTTAAACCCGCAAATGTGAGGTTATTGGTGCTAACGTAGCAGTCAGCTTTACCGCGAAATACGCGCACTCCCGCACCGGTGGCTAAACTGGGGGAAATGCTGGTAATGGTGTCATCTTCCGCTAGACAACTGATGTAGTTGCGGCGTTCTAGGAAGTATTCTACAAAATCTGCCCCGGCGGCGCGTCCTAGTCCTAAAAGGGTTGCCAGGGGGGCTTCCCAAGTGTCATCGAAGCGTTCTGTGGTGGATGAATATTGTAAACTAGGAAGTTGATTCGAGAGAAGTAGGGTGTTTGTAAGCATGAAGTGCCTCGTCTGCTGGCGTTGTCTACAGATGTAACTGAAATAATCCTGGTGTGTTTAGTCTAACAAATCTATGAAAGTCGTTGTTGGCATTTAGGCTGTAGGGTTTTCCGCCATATTGTCTAATTGTTTTCTTGTTACCTCACTTAAGATGCCAACACGAAAGTGATATTGTTCAGCCTGGAATGGTTCTAGAATTTCTGGATATGGGTGTTTTTGTAAAACTTGGTAGCACCAATAAAATAAAGTTCTCAGATATGCACAGGTATGAGGACGAGCTAAAATATGTTCAACTCTGAGAAATTTTAGTATTTTTCCACCATCTTCTTTTTCATCAAAACCAGGATATATCTTTTTTAAGTCATTTTTAGGATGGGGTATTTTTTCAACATCTTCTGAATGATCTTCTAAAGAAGTTCCTAGAGCTTTATTGATTGCGTGAGAATCAGCGAAGTAGTAAGCTTCAATCATGTTTGCTAAAAAATGAACTGAAGCCCGATTTTTTTTGTGCTAGTAAAATGCCATCCAGTGCTTCTTTATATACCCGAAAAACTTGTGGTGCTTTGTTCACTCGGTCTTTTTCTAAGTCATCCACCAATAATAGATATCTACATGGATTTTTTAATAAATAGTCTCTAGCTGTACGACCAATTATTTGCTGATTTTGATTCAAATCCTTCTTGTTTGTTCCAATAACAGATAAAGTATGTTTTTTAACAGAAGTTCTAGGCGAAAGCTGTCCAATACGCCTAATAATTTTAAATGTACATATACCAGTTTTCGTGAGATTTTTCAATAAGCTTGGTAGATGCTCTTCTTCAGTTTCACCTGTAACAATTAATCCAAATTCAAAAAGATTACATGGCTGGCTATTATTATTTTCTTCATTCATTGACTTAATTCCTCAGCATCAGACTTACTCTGGGGGGCAATCATTTCAGCCATATATAATGAACCTGTAGCATATTCTTCTAACAAATCTTGAATATCTGTTATTTCGCTAACCCTTTTCATCACAGTTTGACCATTTTTGTCAAGTTCCGTAGCCCATATATTTTGTGGTTCAAATTGACTAATTAAAACTGGTGAATGAGTGGCAATAAATACTTGTTTATTGAATTTTTCTGTAGCCAGTTTCACTGCTTTAGAAAAAACCGCTAATGCCCAAGGATGAAGAGATATATCAGGTTCATCTAATAAAATTAAGGAATAACCATTGGGTTTTTCAGAAAATAAAGCCGTGAGATTAATCAGCATTTGAATATATCCGTCAGATACTCCTGATGCTTGAATTGGTTTACGTCGTCTTTTATCTAAAAAATTTGCATAAACTGTATTTCTACCAGTTTGCTCAAAATATAAACCATCGAAAGCTGGGAAACTTTCGCGCATAAATTTCATAATTTTGTCATATCTATCATCAATTACTTGTCTATCATGTAAGTTTCTCAAAACAGACCATAAATTTTCACATCTATCTTGTAATCTATCACCAGGTTCTGATTCTGAACCGGCTCTTCTCAGATTAAATAGAGAAGCACCTCTTAAATGATAAGAACGTGCAGCACGAAGTAATTTGTCTAACTCTGATGCAGCACCATCACCTTTCCCAAAGGCTACATAGCTAGTTAGGGCAAGTTTTTCTGGTTCTCTGAGAGTGATAGTAGTTTCATCTTCTCCCATAAATTGATAAAATGTTGCTTTATCACTACCTATGGTTCTATTAATAAGTAATTGATTATTAACTTTATTAACTAATCTTTCACCCGCAAAAGCTTCAATTCTCCCAGAAGATAATCCAAATGAGACTTCATATTTAGTTGATTCATCTTCTATTTCAATTAATATATTGTCTGTTTCACTTGCCCCATCCCAAAGAATACCAATTCCATGATCTCTAAATGAGGAAGCTGAATCAACTCCTCTAATTGCACAATCTCTAATAAACCAGATTGTATCTAGAAATGTTGATTTTCCCGCCCCGTTTGGTCCAAAGAGAATGTTAAGAGAATCAGGTGAAATATGAACATCTGCCAGGGAGCGGAAGTTCTTGATGTGTAAATGATTGAGTTTATTCAGCATGATAACATTTTACTTCAATAAGGTGGATACCTAAATGTAGTTTACAGTAAATATTAAAATTGTTGATAATTTACCCAAGGACTTCTCCCATTTCCCGGATAGGACTAGATAAGGGTCTTCCCAAGTGTCATCAAAGCGTTCTTTGGTGGATGAATATTGTAAACTAGGAAGATAAATTTATTTAATACTCTCATTATTTTCCGCGACTACTGCGGCGTGTCGGTGGGTTAGGTTGTGGTGGTTGTTGAGATATTAAACCATTATCATCTGTCAGAAATTCTACATGAAAACCTTTTTGGTGATAATACCAACCCAAGACTACAATACTCGCATCTCCCATAGAAGTTTTTTCTACAACTTGATTAGGAAATTTTTCTGCTAAATTTTTTAATCCTTCCGCTTCCCATAGTACAATTTGTTCACGAAAAGCAGCCCAAGGACTTTTTTCGTCGGCCGCATAAATCATAATTTCAGCAAATTTTTCTGATGTTATTCTTTTACTATCTGAATTTGTAGTTTTAGCTTGAGCAATATGATTTCCTGTTTCTATCACTGTGGCTAATGGAAGTACCAAGGTTGTTCCTTTTTCAATTTCTGTGAGAATTTTCTCGTTAACAAGTTCAAAGTCCCATTTATTATTACCAGTAGTTTCTTTACCTGGAACGTTTAACCAAACGCACAATAAAGATGTATCTATTAATAAAACTTTTCTCATATTTTTAATTACTCCCCATGAGAAAGGCTGCGTTCAATTGCGCCTTTAGTTGTCATTTGTCCCAAGGAATAAGATGCAAATAATTTGGAGAAGTTGTCAATATTTTCTAAAAGGGTAAGTTTACTTTCTCCTGTTTCTGAATCTCGATGTGCGACAACTACAAAGGGAACTATTTCCGAACCAAAAGCATCTAATAAAGCTGGGTTATGGGTGGTGAGTAAAATATCAATATTGCGTTTACTGCCAATTTCTTTTAATATTTTCACCAGTAAGGCTGCACGGGAAGGATGTAAACCATTATCTATTTCTTCTATGACAATTTGACTACCTTCAGGACGAGTTAATAATGCTGTGAGAATGGCTAGAAAGCGTAATGTTCCATCTGACATACTTCTAGCATCAATTTCTATGATTTCTCCTGATTTCCATTCTTCTTGACAGTAAAGCATTGCATCATATCCAAATCTACCAACTTTTTCCGCCCATACTTTTTTAATATCACCTTCTGGTAAATCTTTTAAATATTCAGATAGCGTATTTTCAATTTCTGTTTTTTTATCATCTGTTAATACTGCTAATACTCCAGCTATATTTGAACAGTCATTTTCTAGGTTTTCAGAAAGTCGTGAAAAATCACGCATTTGAGATGGTATTGGATTTAGAATTAAAGTATTCCCCAAAATAGAGGCTACCAAATCTTTAGCCTGATTTCTTAATGGTAAATATTGTTCCTCATATTCCTTACCTATAACCAATCTATCTGTTTCAAATTCATAAGATATTTGATTTACTTCAAGATCGTGAATATTAATGTCATTTCTTAATGCTTTAAGTCCGCTTTTAGTCGTATGGTCATCAGATGTAACTGTAAAGTATTTAATGTAATAATTTTCTTCTAATGATTTATTTTCAATGTATTCGCTTTTAACTTTTACGATAGGTAATATTTGAATTTTGATAACATATAAATAATCTGTTTGATCATTCTCACCTGAAATTAGTACCTTTAAAGTAAACTCATTTTCTGGTTTTCTTGCAGCCCATTCTACACCACCACGAATAGAAGAAAGTGTTTTATCTCCTGCTAAAGCTGTTTCAAGATTTTCACCGTTAGCTATTCTTTGCAAAAATTCCAAAGCTTCAACCACATTAGACTTACCACTTGCATTAGTGCCAATAAGCACAGTTAAAGGATCAAGTGGAAGTTCAGCATAACGGAAACTTTTCCAATTTTCGAGAATGAGTTTTTTCAGCATGATCAAAACTACATATATTTTATTTACTTAATACTTGTATTATAAATCAAATTTTCGTTATTTTGCATCAGTCTTGCTGATTAATATAGTCATTTTTGATGTTAGCGTAATAAAAAGGCGCAATCAGAGGAAACTTGACAAGCTTATGATATTTTTTATCCAACTATCAACACCCTCTTTTACCTCACTAATTATCTTTGAGAGAGGGTGGATAATTGCCGACTTAATTAGATTAGATTTAACTTGCAAAAGTTCCTCAAAAAATTGACTTAAAACCAATTTTTCTTCAGTAATTTGTTGCTAATAATGACCACACATATCAACAGACCAAACTGAATTTGCCAAGGTGCTAATACTAAACTCACAATAAAAATGATGCCTGTGAAAACACCAGCAATATTAGTAATTTCATCATCATTTTTTTTGAAAAGATAGCCAGTAATTACACCCATGAATAATGTTATCAAGAAAAACAAGGGCATTGGAAATCACCTGTAAAATAGGAACTACTGTTGAGCCATTTTCGGGGGTTATTTATGTTATGGTTAACTAGGGGAAAATGGCAATACATTCAATATTAAGCGATAGTGTAACTATTTGTAAATGTTTTTATGAATGAAGTGGCTGAAAACCCTATTCTAAGTTAGGTGATATAATAATATCTATTGATGCTAATATAAATTTCTGAAAATCCTTTAATTGAAATAAAAAATGTTAAATATTTCTCAACTGCTTGCAAGTGAATTAAAACTTAAACCCCACCAGGTAGAAAATGCACTGAAACTTTTAGCCGAAGGGGCGACAATTCCCTTTATTGCGCGTTATCGTAAAGAACGAACAGATGAAATGGATGAAATGCAATTAAGAGATTTACAAGATAGATATAATTACTTAACGGAATTGGAAGAAAGAAAAAAAGTAATTGTGAATGCGATCGCTCAACAAGATAAACTTACTCCAGAACTAAACACAAAAATAGCATCTTGTCTCCAAAAAACTGAACTGGAAGATTTATATTTACCCTATCGTCCTAAACGTCGTACCCGCGCTACTGTTGCTAGGGAAAAAGGTTTAGAACCTCTAGCAATATTCATTGAGTCTGTGAATGTGAAAAATGGGATTTCTGTATCATTGCAAGCAGAAGCAGCAAAATATATTTCCGAAACTTTGGGAGTAAAAAATGTAGATGAAGCTTTAAAAGGTGCATCGGATATTTTAGCGGAAGAAGTAGCAGAAAAAGCGGAATTAAGGGCATATATCCGTAATTTTCTCTTAGAAAATGGGGTATTTATTTCTCATATCAAAGATGAACATCCCCAAGGGACAACCAAATTTGAAATGTACCGAAATTATCAAATTAAAGTCAAAAATATTGCCCCTCATAATATGTTAGCTTTATGTCGAGGAGAAGATGAAAAAATTCTCAGTTTTGAAATTGCTTTTGATCAAGATTTGGTTCTGGGTTATTTAGAATCACAAGAAATCAAGACCAAAGTTAGCAGCATTCGAGACTTTTATCAAGTCATGTTAAAAGATAGTTTTAATCGCTTAATGAAAACCTCATTAATTAGCGAAGTTATCAAAGATAAAAAAACCTATGCTGACATAGAATCAATCAAAACCTTTGAAACCAATTTGCGAGAATTACTATTATCAGCACCAGCGGGAATGAAAGCGACAATGGCTATAGATCCTGGTTTTAGAACTGGTTGTAAAGTAGCTATTTTAGATGAAACTGGCAAATTTTTAGAATATCAAGCCGTGTTTCCCCACCAAGCAGCAGAACAACGCCAAAAAGCGGCACAAACTATCAAAAAATTACTGGAAAAATACCAAATTCAATTAATAGCTATTGGTAATGGTACAGCCTCACGGGAAACGGAAGAATTTATGGCCGAAATATTAGTAAATATAGCCCATAAACCAGTTAAAGTTATGGTAAATGAATCTGGTGCATCTATATATTCTGCTAGTGAAGTAGCAAGGGAGGAATTTCCAGATTTAGATGTTACTGTCAGAGGTGCAATTAGTATTGGGAGAAGATTACAAGATCCTTTAGCCGAACTAGTGAAAATAGATCCTAAATCAATTGGTGTGGGACAATATCAACATGACGTTGATCAAAAATTACTGAAAAAGAAATTAGATGAAACTGTAGAAAGTTGTGTTAATTATGTGGGTGTAGATTTGAATACTGCTTCCAAAGAACTGCTAATATTTGTTTCAGGAATTACCCCAACTATAGCCAATAATATTATTACCTATCGCAACGAAAATGGAGCATTTACCAATCGTCGTCAACTTTTAAAAGTAGCAAAATTAGGACCAAAAGCTTTTGAACAAGCCGCAGGTTTTTTAAAAATTCGTGATAGTGAAAACCCCTTAGATAATACCGCAGTTCATCCAGAAAGTTATCCTTTAGTAAAATCTATAGCTGCTGATTTAGGATTATCTTTAAATCAAGTTACAAAAATAGCTGAAAACCTGAAAAAGGCTGACATCAAAAAATATATTACCGACACCATTGGAGAACCAACATTGCGGGATATTCTCAGGGAATTGGAAAAACCAGGAAGAGATCCTCGTGCTGAATTTAAGTATGCTACCTTTAAAGCAGGAATCAAAGAAATTAAAGATCTAACCCTAGGAATGGAACTAGAAGGAATTATTACTAATGTTGCTAACTTCGGTGCTTTCGTTGATATTGGTGTACATCAAGATGGTTTAGTGCATATTTCCCAACTTGCTGATAAATTTGTAGATGATCCCAAAAAAATTGTTAAAGTCGGACAAGTCGTAAAAGTACAGGTTTTAGAAATCAACGAAAAACTAAAACGCATAAGTTTATCCATGAAAGGAATCAAACAATAATAACGTAAGTTGCTAATTAGGTAAATTGTCAGAAGTGGCTAACTCCACGCTACGCGAACAGGATATCCAGGATTAAAGGATGAACAGGATGAAAACCAGAGATTTTATCACCAATCACCAAATTTTCACCTGTCCTTTGTATTCTATTGTTGAATAATCTCGCTAATTTCTGCCAAACTCAAATTTAAAACTTGTGCGATTTGTTCTCTGGTTAAACCCAATCCGATTAACCCAGGAACTGCGTATAACTTGGCTTTGCGTTTACCTAGTTCTATTCCTTCTTCCTTTCCCTCTTCTTTTGCTTCTTGATAAAATCATGTTTGTTTTAACTCACTTAATCCAAACATAGCTTCTATTTCCTCCCTATTCATTCTTGGAAACTTGTACTTCTAAAAAGTAGATGGGGTTATCTGTATTTTGTTTAGGTAAGAAAACTCCATCTATTCTCAAAGCTGTTTGTTTAACTTCAATTGATGAAAATTGATAAAGTGCTGCTAGTTGGGGAGAGTTACCAATCAGTTCAAAAAATATGCTGGGTATTTCTTGAAATAATCGGTAAAATATGCTATCTGTTTTCATTTTTAAAAGTTGTTTTCAGCGATATCCTATTTAAGTTGTAAACCAACTCATGAAGCTAGGCAAAAGCAAGCAGTTATATTTGATAATGTCATATTTTGTCTCCTTCATATATTTTGTTTCAAGTGAGAATGAATACTTTAGCAATCCGGAATCATTCATGAGAAAATACTGATACAAATAAAAAGTAACGTTTAAAACTAAGATGTAGGTGTGAGGATGTGGATGCAGTTATTAGCAGATTTTATCAAAAATAGTAACCAACCTAACCAACCGCGTGAAATCAAGCGGGCTACCGCAGTAAAAATGCTCCTATTTGGATACAAACATGAAGAGATAATGTCAATATTAGGTGTCTCATCTGGCTTTATTAGTACCTATAAAAAAGCATTTTTTCAAATGGGGATTGATGGGTTAAAACTAGGACATAAAGGCAGTAAAGGGTTTCTGAATAATATTCAACGTGCCGAGGTAATTGAATGGTTACAAACTAAGGATAGATGGACGTTAAACGAATTAGAATACCAAATTGCCTCAAAATATGGAGTGACATTCTCCTCGAAACAAAGTTACTACGATTTATTTGATGCAGCTAGTATTAGTTGGAAGAAAACTCAAGCAAATAATCCAAAATATGACCAAGAATTAGTGGACTCAAAAAAAAGAGATTTGTGAGTTGTTGGAGACGCGAAGAACCGAAATAGAGTCAGGAGAGCTAGTTGTGTTCATGGTTGATGAATGTCATTTACTTTGGGGAGACATCTGTGGTTATGTCTGGGGAAAAACTAATGAACGAGTCACAATACCAGTTGTAAATGCTCGTTATAAACAAACATATTTCGGTGCATTGGATTATAAAATCAAAGAATTTATCACTTATGCGGCTGAAAAAGGTGATACTAAAAACACAATTAATTTTGTAGGATACCTCCGCCAACAGCGTCCTGAAGCCAAACTTTTAATAATCTGGGATGGTGCAAGTTATCACCGTTCACAAGAAATTCAAGATTATCTAGATTCATTAAATCGTGAACTTGAAAAAGAACAATGGCTGATTACCTGCTTGAGATTTGCCCCAAATGCACCACAACAGAATCCGGTGGAAGATATTTGGTTGCAAGCAAAACGACTAATCAGAGAGTTTTATTTTTTCTGTCATTCTTTCGCCGTAGTCAAAGCGTTATTTGAACTCTCGATTAATTGTCAAATTTTTGACTTCCCTAAACTTCATGACTATGGTGTTTTATCATAAATCATTTAGGATTGCTATTGTAATTAGGTCATAGTATAATCAATAAAATATAGCCGGCGTAAAATTTCTGCCTTATCCATCAACGTTTACAGCTATGTCTTCCTACCTATATCATCTACCCTCTGGTTTACAGTCTTCCGTCAGTGGCTTGTTTAACAGCGATTTAGCATATATCCAAGAAGGTGATTGGTTTCCAGAACTATCCCACTTAGTTAAGGTGACAGCACCCCACGATATTGATACTAACCTGGATAATAGGAAATTCCGTGATGAAGGGGAAAAATTGACATATTTATACACACAGCCCTTAATCCTCATATAGCACCATTACCGATTTTGGGAACTTTCCTGGAAAGGAGGGATTTAGCAATTTTGGCTGCAACTTTACAAGGTTTTGCCAGTATTGGCAGAATTTTGAAAAACTCTAATCTCGATCCTAATTATCGTCATCACTTAGAGGTTCTCAAGTGGGAACTAACAGCTAATCTTGATCTTACCTATGATGAAGATGATAGGGTGAAGTTATTCAAAATACTATGTAACCAAGCCGAATCAGGTCAATCTGATTTGATTCGTTGGTCTGCGGCTAATGCGTTACAACAGATAGAATATCCAAATAGTTTAAAAACGAATTTATTACACACACAACCTACAGAAATTGAAGCGGATATTTTACAAAAGAATATTTCGCGTTTATCTAATAATGATCGTTCATATAGTCGTGATAATCCTTGTCAAGATCGGGAATATATCAAATTTTGGGTTTATGGTCCTACCGAAATCCTTTTGAGTGTGTGTAATGGCACATATTATTTTGATGTTGTTCAAGAAGTGTTACGTAAGTCGGGAATACGGGGTATTCGTTTAGCACTTCAAGGAGGTAACACAACTGCTATAACAGAAGCGGTTAATTTTGCTGGTGAAATTTTCAACCAGATTGATCCTAGTAGTACAGATAAAAGATATAAAGATCCTCAAACTCGACAAAAATTAGCTTCTCTTCTAATTCCTTTTATTAATCACAGTGATATTGAACTCAGAAATTTAGTAGCAGAAAAATTAAATGATGGAAGTAATGGATATCAGGTTAGTGACTATCTTTTAGATGACCGTAATCGTGCTAAAGTTGCGGTTATTGATACAACTTCTTCTGAAAAATGGAAACGAGTAGTTGATTTGGGTAATTTATCTATACCTGTTTTGTGTGAAGCAATAGATGGTAAACTAAAATTTGTAAATAATGAAAATCAAAATACAAATTCTCAGATTGAAGCACTCAAATCAATTGATAAAATTATCAATAATATTTCCAGAAAAGTTAGTATTCTTTCTCCTTATTTATCACATCCTAAAGATAAAATAAAACTGGAAACTTTTCTTTTACTCAAAAATCATTGGAATTACTTAGATGAGCAATCCATTAAATTATTAATCCTGATTGCTCTGATAATTTTAGATTGGAACTCAGTAATTTCTTTTGGTGATAGATCCATACCATTTTTATGTCAAATAGTAGCAGGTAAACTTAGATTAAGAAAGGATGAAGAAATCAATATTAATTGTCAGATTGAAGCATTAAAATCCATTGATAAAATTATCAATAATATTTCCAGAAAAGTTAGTATTCTTTCTCCTTATTTATTACATAATAAAGATGGAATAAATCGGGAAACTTTTCTTTTACTCAAAAATCATTGGAATTACTTAGATGAGCAATTTATCAAGGTATTAATTGAAATGGCTCTGAAAATTTTTGACGACTGGCCATTAGTAGTCTCTTTTGGTGAAAAATCTATACCAGTTTTATGTGAAATTGTAGAAGACAAAATTATATTAAAATCAGATAAAAAAAGCAATCTTAATTGTCAGATTAAAGCACTAAAATACATTGATAAAATTATTACTGATATTCCCAAAAAAGTCAATACACTGTATGATTATTTGCAACATGATAATGATGATTTAAGAATGGAAGTTGCCGAATTATTACAACCTCATAAAAGATATGTGGCTCATGAGTCTAATTACATTCTCACTGCGCTACTTTTTGATAAAGTAAATTCTCTCCAAGAATCAGAAAATTTGGAAAATTGCTTACAAAAAGCTAAAAATGAGGAATTTCGTATTGAGGAAACTTTTAGAAAAGCCATTAATGCTTGTAAAAAGAGTTCTGTTTTAACAATAGAGTATCTTGATAAACAGAAAGATCGTTTGGTAAACCAAATAAAAGAATATTCAAATCAGCTACAATTAGAAATAAATCGTCAAAAGAAATTTAAGTTAGATAAAAAGATAAATTTATTTGTAACTATTTTTAATATTTTAATATCAATAACTACTTTTTCATTAGGACTATTAATATTACAAGGACGGAGTAATTTATTTGTTATTCCAACCGAATTTGATCCAAATTCATCCTATTATTATATATATATATTATTACAAGTGGGCATATTAGATATATTTTTAGGATTATTATTTTTATTATTATCGAGTTTCAAGTCTTTGATTACTCCACCTTCTAATTCATTTTTATTCATTCCTACTTGGTCTTATATAATTATTGGAGTATTGATTATACTAGCATTGTTTATTATTTTTAATCTTATTGGTATTATTTTTACTGCTCTATCCTCAATTCCAGTAGAGAGTTTCGGATTTTTACTTTTTTTATTTATTTTGTTCATTTTATTGAAATTTGATAATGAACTGTCAGGATGCGTATTTTCTTTTGTCTTTATAGGAATATTGATAGGTATAGTTTCGACTGGTTACATAATTATGGGAAAAATCTTTGAATCATTAAGCAGCATTCCCTGGGGAATTTTATTTGGAATTAGCAGTTCATTCTCCTTCTTTTATCTTACATTCACGATTCTATTTATAATATTCGGATTTTTGTTATTAAGACTAGAATCTAAAGCCTATGATCTCCAAAAAGAAATTGAAAATTTAGAAAATTTAGCAAAAAACAATCTACAATAAACTAATTATGTTCCCTATTACTTTTCAACTCAAACACCAACCCAATTTAAAACTCCTAGATATAGTCAACCTCTACGGTAGTTCACCCCGTCGCAATATCATTGATATTCAAAATCGGTTTTTCCAGTCATTATTACGAGAACCCATAACCATCTCCCTCCGCTATTTTTATAATCCTAGTGCTATATCTAATGATAAATGCCTAGAAATTTTTCTCATTTTCAATACAGAAAGTGAAGATATATCAAAACGGATATCATCCGCACTACAAACCAGTGACTTTCATCAAATATATCCATTTCAAACTATAGAATTTAACACTTTCCAATCTCAAACATTACAAAATCTTGATTGGGTTAATTCATTGCTGGAAATTCACAAAGCAGAAATAATTAGCGACAAAGGATATTATTTACCCCGTCCATTTTCTGCCAACAATGAGCATGATATGGTGGCAGTTTGTGAACAATTAAGCCGCATTTGCAAAATTTCACCAGAACGCTTTTTATTAGAAATTACTCTACAACCCTATAAAAATTCTGCTGAATCTTCTCAATGGATGAAGGCTATAGATACATTGCTGAAAGTACCATCTCAAGCAGGTAATTCTGGTAAAGATGCCATGAGAGAAACAGTAATTAAAGGTTTTGAATCCTATCAAACAAAATACAGTGATAACCCCGTTTTTACTTACAGCATCAAACTATTAGCAGAAACAGAAAATCATCTATCTAATTTAGCAACAACTTGGCTATATAATGCCACAAGTAGCGAGTATGCTAATTATTATCAAAATTTGCCAATTCTCAAACGGGGAAGTACAGAATTTCAAAAGAGTTTACAAGCTACTTGTGAAGTTCAAATTTCTCCGCGCAGTTCAAATAATTCCTCTGTGTGGCAACAAATTAGTGATCAAACTATTCATCAAATTTTTAGTCCAAAACCTCTTTTTGGTGATGCTTCAACCCAACGTTCAAAATATGTTCCACCTCCAACACCACCAAATTCTTCAGCTTTACCCAACCCAACCACAACTCCAAAAAGTTCAAGTAGTTTAACGTCTGGTAGTAGTCATGCTTTAACTACATCCTTTGCTAATCAAGGTTGGCATCGTCCCCAACCTCCACGCATTGAGGATTTTTTACCATTACGGTATTTAGTGACTTTCGAGGAATTTAGTAGTTTTTTGCGTGTCGTTGTACCAGATCCTCAACCTATTTCTTGTATGGCGATTTTACAACCTTCTTATCCTACCATGACGGACGAAGAACTTTTTAATAACTATCGTCATCTCATTACACCTGATACTTATATTGTTGGGTTAGATGATAAGGGTAATGTTATTCCTTCTAGTTGGGATACAATTCCTCATCGGCTTCTAGCAGGTACATCGGGAGCAGGAAAAACTAATTTTTTACGTTGGCTTCTATTTCAATTTCTCTATGTTAACCCCAAACGTAAAATTTACATTGCTGACTTTCAGGGTGTAGATTTCCAATTTCTAGCTCACTTAGGGGTAAATGTTAATCTTGTCACCACTGTAGAAGATTGTGAAACTCAAATAGAAACTATAAATAATGAGGAATTTTTAGCAAGACAGCAACTTATGAACAAGTATAACGTAACAAGATTAAGCACTTTACAGCAAGAAGGGGTAGATATAGATCGTACTCTTTGGTTAATAGATGAAGCGGCTGATATTGCTTATGCTTCCAGTAAACTCAGGACTAAAATTGAGGATAGTCTTGCTAAAATAGCTCGACAAGGACGGAAACCTGCTATTCATGTTGTGTATTGCACCCAAAGAGTTTCCACTACTGTTATTACTCCCCAAGTTACAGATCAGTGTCAAGAAAGAGTTGTGTTTAAAGTTACTGCAAATGCTAGTGAAATCGTACTGGAGGATTCAAGTGCTAGTGAAATTCCTATGGACGCGAAAGGTCGTGCTATCCTCGATAGTCCTCAAGGAAGGATGTTTATAAATACACCCTTTATGCAGAATCCAGAAGGATCTAAAATCCCTATTTCTGCTACACTATGGAAACATATACAACGTTAAAAATTTAGAGAGGTTTATGTTATGGCTAGAACTTTGTCTGAAGATATTGAGGAATTTCGTCGGATGATTAATCGTTTAGTAGAAGAACTTGAAGAAGTTAGCAATTCTTCCCGCACAGTCCCCCAAACTGAGGCGGCACTTCTGAGCCGAAAATTTGCGGAACTTATGGAAGGCTTGGAAGAAAACTACACACAACTTAAATCTACAACTGAATTACTAGACGACATTAGTAAACGTTGGGGTTAAAGTGCATGACCCTGAAAGATGATATTGAACAATTTCGGAGGCATTTGAATCGTTGTTTAGAAACAACGGAATATTTTTATCGCCTCTGTAATAAAATTCAAGATTGCCCAGAAGATGATTTATCTTATTTCTTTCGACAACTTCAAGAGTTATGTGAAGAACTCGAAGGACAATTAAGGCATACAGGTGATTGTTTGATGGACATTAATCGTCAATGGGGAAATGCTTCTATACAGCATTATCAATCACGCATTGGAAATATTACTAACATATCTGGTAATACTTCCAGTGTAAATTCAAATTCTGTACCCGTATCTTCTGGAGCGAAGTTTAATTTTCCTGCTGTCAATTCTATTTATGAAACACAGTTAGATCCAGACTTTGGAACACTGCTGAAAACATTAATGTCAGCACAAGACAAGTTTCAAATATTTAAGACACGCAGTATTGCTCAAGGCATCAAGATTGCTAAAGGCAAAATTGGCGAAAGTCTTTGTCATGCTTTTTTACCTGAAATTATAGATAGTTGTTGGTTTTTAGAAGGACAAAAAGGTTTAACAGTAGAAACTACTACGGAAGAACTGGCCTATCAGACAGCAAAAGAATTTTTAGCAAAAAATTCATCTATTAAATATGCTATTGCTAGTCGTCCCTTTAGTGGTGGGGATCGTTGTGCTGTAGACTCCGCTTTTATGGTTATCAGCCGTCAGGATATAGAAAATTGGGAGCAGTTAAAACGTAGTAGTGCAACCTATTTAGTGTTTGAATGCAAAACAGATAGTTCTCGACTTTCTGAATCTCAAAGTTTATCTTCTTATGTTGAAAAGCAAGCCAAGTATATGGAAAACAATACACTAGGTTTAGAAGATCGTCATCAATTAGGTAAAGATTTATTGCAAGCAAGTAGTGAAGGAAGAGTTATTTATACAGCTTGGCATTTAGATACGCCATCAGGTAAAATTAAAGCTAGAAGAATTTTGTAAGATGGTGTAGCAAATATAAGGCTAGATTTCAGTTTTAACAATAGTGCCTATTCTCAATTAAATTTACAGAGAATATAAATAATTATAGCGGTTATCGTTCGGATGCAATACAAGTTTTTTGGTTATACAATAATTTCTTAGAGAAGGCGGGGATCTTACTGAAAATTTGTTATTTAATCTAACCTAAGATAGATCAAGATTCTACCTAAGTAAAGATGTCAAATATTAATCTATATTTAAAAATAGTAAATAGCACTGATATTGCTGTTATAGAGGTAAAAATGTTGGGATATTTTTTCATCGCACTCGCTACAGCTTTAAGTTTGTTGATTGTTGATTTAGTTGTTCCTGGAGTAGATATTGCTAACTTTCCCTCAGCTTTAATTGCTGCTGTTGTCATTGGTTTAATTAATAGTGGAATTAAACCAATGATTAATATCTTATCTTTGCCCTTGACATATCTTACATTAGGTGGTTTTTCTTTAATTGTCAACGGAATTTGCTTTTGGTTAGCATCAGTTTTAGTTCCAGGTTTTCAAGTCCAAGGATTTATTGCTTTTATTATCGGTCCTGTAATACTGTCTTTAGCGAATACATTTCTCAGCAAATACTTCGCAGAAAAAGGTTTTCAATTACAAGATAGTCAATAAACCCAATTTCAAAAATAGGAAATATCCATGAACTTATTGCGTATACTTCTCGGTTTATTTTTACCTCCTTTGGGGGTTTTCCTCACAGTTGGATTTGGTCCAACTTTGTTAATTAATATTTTGCTTACCCTCCTGGGTTGGCTTCCTGGTAGCATTCATGCAGTTTGGGTAATTGTCAAGCATGAAGAAAACATTAATAGAGAGGAAGGTACTTATTAACTTTGTAGGGTGCGTTATCAACGCACCTTTACAGCAGTTTCCAATATCATGAGGTACAGATATTAATGATAAAAATCTTGTGGTGCGGGCATCTTGCCCGCTAAAATTGTACGATATTATGAGGTACAGATATTAATAAAATCTTGTGGTGCGGGCATCTTGCCCGCTAAAATTGTACCTCATTCAGATGAAATTCACTGTATAATAAATAATAAAAATATTAAATTAATCATAATCATAATGGTGGGTTACGAAGACAGCTAACACACTCTACAAGTTAAGATATTTTATTAATTTTTTAATTTTTTAATTTAATTGCAAGTCTCTAATAGAATAGCTTAATAGATTATAAATAAAAATAATGAGTAAATTAAAAATATCAAAATTAATTTACTCATTTATATAGAAATTTTCAAAAAACAAAATTGCGGATATTAAG
>JBJUHT010000116.1:0-17787 GCA_046070105.1 Dolichospermum sp. | reverse complement strand
AAATCATTAAAAAACTGATGACGGATACATTCAAAGAAATCAGCACTCCTCCAAATTTGAATAACTTATTAATGCGTTCTTTGTATCAATGGGGATTGCAATATTTAGAGGATGCAAATTAACTAGTGATACTTGCGGTAAGCTATGCTAAGGCTTCTGGTAACTTTAATAATCATTAGACATCTCCAGAAATTAAATATGCGTTTCCTAGAACCCTTGTAGAGACGTTCCATGGAACGTCTCTACATTCTTTTTTGGAGATGTCTATTAGACATCTGGTGAAAAATATTGTAGAGCCGAGAATCCCTAACCAGGTCACGTCTCTACAAGGCTTATAAGTCACGCACATTTAATTACCTCCAGATGTCTATTAGTGATCTCTTTTTAATTTTAGGAAAAAAAGATCACTTTTCTTGATCAATGACTTAAAAGTGCCATAGCTGCTTGATATTGAGCGTCTTTATCAGTAGCAATTTCTTCGCGGTTGATAGGTTGTTGGGTAATAATTTGATCCGGTTTAATTCCTAATTTGTTAATATCTCGATGGTTAGGAGTTTCATATTTAGCAATTGTCACCGCTAAACCAGAACCGTCGGATAATTCAAACAAAGATTGAATTAAACCTTTACCAAAGGTTTTTTCTCCGAGCAATTGAGCGCGATGATTATCTTGTAATGCACCGGCTAAAATTTCACTGGCGCTGGCTGTTCCCTGATTGACTAGAATAATTAGAGGATCTTGTGTTAAGGCTGGACCGAGGGCTTCATAACTTCCTTGAATACCGTAACGATTCGCTGTGTAGACTATTGTACCAGAATCTAACCATAAACGAGCGATTTCGATTCCAGCTTGTAAGAGTCCACCAGGATTATTTCTTAAATCAAGAATATAGGCAGACGCGCCTTTTTCTTCTAAAATCGAAATAGCCTGTGTTAACTCTTTCACCGCATTAGCACTAAATTGACTTAAACGGACATAGCCAATTTTACTTCCTTTTGGGGATAATTTTAATTCAGATATAACAGGATTAAGAGTAATGCGATCGCGCACTAATACAACTTCTTGATTACTTTCTCCTTCTCTACCAATCAAAAGCGTAATTACGCTGCCAATTGGTCCACGCATTTGCGCCGCTGCTTCATCAAGAGAGAGATTCTTTGTAGATAGACCCTCAATTTTCAAAATGCGATCGCGCGGTCTTAAACCTGCTTTATCGGCGGGAGAATTTTCAATAGGTGTGATAACTTCTAAAATACCAGTTTGAGAATTGAGAGCAATTTGTAATCCCACACCTGTAAGCTCTCCAGAGGTGCTAACTTTTAAACTGCGATACTTTTCAGGTTCAAGAAAACGAGTAAAAGGGTCATCCAAGCTTTTGAGCATCTCCTCAATTGTAGTATAAGCGGCTTCATGGTTGACAAAATAATTTTTAAGTGCTTTTTGTCGAACATCAAGCCAGTTTTGATGATTAAAAGTGCCATCTAAATAAGAACGGTTAACAATTCGCCATACTTCATAAACTAATTTCTGTTCTGGAGTCAAAGCCGCAGCTGGGGGAATATAGCTAGTGAACAACAAAATGAAAAGCAGTAATAATAAGCATCCTAGCCGCCAAACCCTTTTGTGAAAAAACCCTAATTTCATGTTCATGTCAGACTCAAATTTCCTAAAACTTTCTCTAATGCTCACCTGTTGATGAAATCTATCTCTCGACTATGTTACTTTTTTTATAGAAGCAGTGCATTATTCTCATAAAGTTGCTAGTCCAACCGAATGAGATGTCCATTCTTCCTGATCTCACGATAAAATCTTTTTTGGGGTCAACATTGTCATTGTCAGCCCATAAAGACGAGGAACAGGAAGAAACACTCAAAAATAGGGTGTAACTCACCCTTGACCCTCGTGGACAAGTAGAAGCCAATTCTCTGGCGTAAAAAGAACAGCGAACCCCTCTAACTTAGGTTAGTTGAATAGTCGCTCTTGACTAAGCTTCGCATCACAAAACTTATCAACCGCAATCTATTTTTTAGGAACTTAGGATTGATTGTATGGCCAACGTTTATGACTGGTTTGAGGAACGCTTGGATCTCCAAGAGATTGCTGATGATATTACCACCAAATACGTTCCTCCCCACGTTAACATTTTTTACTGTTTAGGTGGAATTACTCTAGTTTGTTTCCTGATCCAGTTTGCGACTGGATTTGCGATGACATTCTACTATAAACCTACAGTTGCTGAAGCTTTTTCTTCTGTAGAATACATCATGAATGAAGTCAACTTCGGTTGGTTAATTCGCTCCATTCACCGCTGGTCAGCCAGTATGATGGTACTGATGATGATTCTCCACACATTCCGCGTTTATTTGACTGGTGGCTTTAAAAAGCCCCGGGAATTGACCTGGGTAAGTGGTGTCATTCTTGCAGTTATTACAGTTTCCTTCGGTGTAACAGGCTACTCTTTACCTTGGGATCAAGTTGGTTACTGGGCTGTAAAAATTGTTAGCGGTGTACCAGAAGCAATTCCCGTAGTCGGCGTTTTTATCTCCGATTTGTTGCGTGGTGGTTCTAGTGTTGGTCAAGCTACACTTACCCGCTACTATAGCGCCCACACCTTCATTCTTCCTTGGCTAATTGCTGTCTTCATGTTGTTCCACTTCTTGATGATTCGCAAACAAGGTATTTCAGGACCATTGTAATCACTTTGTCATCTAAAGTTATTAGCCAACAGCTAGAACTTGTGTTTCCAGATCATCGGAGTTTGTTTTAAACTAAAGGAAAATAACTCGATATCGGAAATCACAAGCTAGTTGTAAGCTCATAGCTTTCGCTAATGCTTTAACCCCAATTCAGCCGGAGAGCGCATTTAAAAATGTCAACGCAAAAAAAACCGGATCTGAGCGATCCTAAGTTGAGAGCCAAACTTGCCCAAGGCATGGGTCATAATTATTATGGTGAACCCGCTTGGCCTAATGATTTGCTGTATATATTCCCTGTGGTCATTATGGGTTCTTTTGCCTGTATTGTCTCTTTAGCTGTTTTAGATCCAGCTATGACGGGTGAACCAGCTAATCCTTTTGCTACTCCTTTGGAAATTTTACCAGAGTGGTATTTGTATCCTGTATTCCAAATTTTACGCTCATTACCTAGTAAATTATTAGGTGTATTAGCAATGGCTTCTGTTCCCCTGGGACTAATTCTTGTTCCTTTCTTGGAAAACGTCAACAAGTTCCAAAACCCCTTCCGTCGTCCTGTAGCAACAACTGTATTCCTGTTTGGTACTCTTGTGACTCTGTGGCTAGGTATTGGTGCTGCACTCCCATTAGATAAATCCTTAACTTTAGGATTGTTCTAAGGTAGTTACAGTCAAACATAAACCTGATCACGTCTGTGGTTTTCAAGGGTGTATAAAAGACAATATCTGAAAAACAAATATAGGTCTTTGATGGTCTGTTGTTATTGATATTTGAAAATGTACGCTTTTGAAGACCCACAGGCTTTAACTAATATAAAATTGACGTGGGATAATTTTGAGATTGGTGACTACGAGGAAATGAAACCCAAAATATCCGCAATCTCAAATCACCCGCCAATTTTCCCCAGTCTCAAGTATTATCCACTTATTTTTTATTCAAATTAGGGTCAATGCTTGGCATAGTGCAGCAAGACCATCGGACTGTCAGGAGCGATCTTAAACTCCTCAACGAAGTGCAACAATGGTTTGAAGAATTTTGCCACAAATATTTACCGAAATATGGTTGGTCAGACAGTCAAATTTACCGTCTTAATTTAGCTTTAGCAGAAGGTTTTACCAACGCTGTTCGTCATGCTCATCATTCTTTACCACCAGAAACAGCTATAGAAATTCAAGTCAGTCTATGGATTAATAGACTAGAAATGAGAATTTGGGATTACGGAAAACCATTTAATCCTGATGTGATCTCTGAACCAGTACCAGGTACTCTACAAGTAGGTGGCTATGGATGGTTTTTACTCCGACGTTTGGCTGATAAAGTCGTCTATGAGCGTGATCAAGATACAAGAAATTGCTTGTTAATTGTCAAATATTGTTTAGATGAATCACACTAAGTAGGTTGGCGTTAAAAATTGTCGTTATGACAAGGGAAGAGGGAACAGGGGACAGGGAAGAGGGAACAGGGAACAGGGGACAGGGGACAGGGTAACTTTACTTTTCGTTACTTACAGCGATTTCCAATCATATAAGCTATATCTTAGCCCCCTCCTCGCAGCCCCCTCAATCCCCCAGCAGCGGGGGGAAGAAAAGGATAAACTTTTGATATTGGAGGGGGTTGGGGGTGGGGTTCTTGTTCCGGGTTTGATGACAATTTGCCGTATGTCGGTTTTTTTCCTTTCACCTACTTAGTATGGTCTGATCGGAATTAAAAAGTTAAAATAAAAGGGTACAATAACTATTTAGTTTATTAAAAAGTCCTATTTTCGCCATTTTCCATCAGCAAAAAATAAACTCGCTATCCTAGATTCAGCAGTACAAATTTGAGACATGAGCTTTAAAAACTTGCAATTCAACTTTGAAAAAATCCGCCCCTGGCTGACCCTGTTAGCAATTACCTGGTTATTAGCATCCTTGGGTTTGGGCTGGTTAGTTAATTCTTTAGTAATTATTTTTGGCCTATTGTTATTTTTACCCGTAGCAGCATTTTTTGGGTTTCGCTGGTGGTTACAAAAGAATCTGGTTAGTGGACAGTGTCCCGTATGTGGTTATGAGTTAACAGGGTTAAATAATAGTCAAACACAATGTACTAATTGTGGGGAGCGACTATCAGTTAAAAACAGTCAATTTCAACGTTTCACACCGGAAGGGACAATTGATGTGACAGCGGTTGAAGTCCAAGCCCAATCATGGGAAGATTAGTCAGTTGTCAGTTGTTGGTTGTCAGTTGTTGGTTGTTGGTTGTCAGTGGTCAGTTGTCAGTTGTCAGTTGTTGGTTGTCAGTTGTCAGTTGTTGGTTGTCAGTTGTCAGTGGTCAGTTGTCAGTTGTCAGTTGTTGGTTGTCAGTTGTCAGTTGTTGGTTGTCAGTTGTCAGTGGTCAGTTGTCAGTGGTCAGTGGTCAGTTGTCAGTTGTTGGTTGTCAGTTGTCAGTTGTTGGTTGTTGGTTGTCAGTTGTCAGTTAGAATCTAGAAGGGTGACTTCATGAAACTTGACCATTGATCCAGATTTTTGAGAAAATGTGGTTGCTGTAGTTCCGAAAGCCAAAGAATTAAAGCATCTTCATTGTTGTCTTTGTAATAACCTCGTCGTCGTCCCGCCGTTTTGAAACCAAACTTTTGATACAGGGAAATGGCAACGTAGTTAGAATCACGGACTTCCAGGGTGGCTCTTTCTAAACCAAGATCAGCAGCAGTCCGCAATAGAGAATATAATATAGCTTTTCCTAGACCTTGACCATGATACAGGGGATGAACAGCCAAAATTGTAATGTGTGCTTCCTCTAAAATTGACCAAAAACAGCCCATTCCCAGGAGTTCGCAGTCATTAAAAGGTGAAAATAAACCCAGAAAATGACTGTTAGGACTTTCTAATTCGCGTAGATAGCCTTCCATAGTCCACAAACCGTGGAAACAGGCTTTATCCAGTTCTAGTAACGCAGTTAAATTGTCTCTAGTCAAGGGTTGAATTTTTAAATCTGATGAAATCACGATTTTTGAGGGTTAAGAAAGTTGAATGGCTAATTACCAATGATCAATGATCAATTACCTATTACCCATTGACAATGAGAGGGTAAACTGGGAATGAAGACTGATGATCATTCTGTAGAATTTTCACAAGTAGAATTTTCACAAACACGATTTTAATTAATTATGGCATTGACTTACCCCGTCGAACTGCAACTTTCTGGCCGTGAATATTTACAGCCAACAAATGACAATACTGCTGATATTTCCCCTAACCAACAACTTTTACCCCTGACAGCGAGGGTAAATTATGATGATCACTTAGAAGTCGGTGGTTGTGACGTAACAACTTTAGTGGAGCAATATGGTTCACCTTTATATATTTTAGATGAGGAAACCCTGCGGACGGCTTGTAGACAATATCGAAATACCTTTAAAGAATACTATGAAGGAGAATCTCAGGTACTTTATGCTTCTAAGGCTTGGAATTGTTTAGCGGTTTGTGCCATTGTGTCCTCAGAAGGGTTAGGAATTGATGTAGTATCTGGTGGAGAACTTTATACCGCGCTGAATGCTGGTATGAATCCCAGCAAAATCTACTTACATGGCAATAATAAGTCTGATGATGAGTTAGTTTTGGCAATTGAGTCTGGTTGTACTATTGTTGCAGATAACTGGCATGAATTATATAGGTTGGTGAAGATAGGAGGGCAGCAAGGGAAAAATGCTCAGTCCTGTGCAATTCGGATCATGCTACGCTTGACTCCGGGGATAGAATGCCATACTCATGAATATATTCGGACAGGACACTTAGATAGTAAATTTGGTTTTGATCCCAATGATTTACAGGAAGTGTTTGCTTTTGTGAGTGAACAGGCTAGTCTAGACTGTGTTGGTTTACACGCCCATATTGGGTCACAAATCTTTGAACGTCAACCACATAGAGATTTAGCGGCTGTGATGGTACAGTGGTTAAGGGATGCGGCGAAACACGGCTTGACAATTACAGAATTAAATGTCGGTGGTGGTTTAGGGATTAAATATATAGAATCTGATGATCCACCAAGCATTGAAGAATGGTCAAGGGCGATTTGTGAGGTAGTGCAAACGGCTTGTAGATCAGAAAATCTGCCTTTACCAAAATTACTCTGTGAACCCGGGCGATCGCTCATTGCTACGGCTTGTGTTACTGCTTATACTGTTGGCTCTAGTAAGATTATTCCCGAAATTCGCACTTATGTGGCGATTGATGGCGGAATGTCAGATAATCCTCGTCCTATCACCTACCAATCAGTTTACCGGGCGGTAGTTGCCAATAAAATGTCTGTTCCCTGCACGGAAACAGTGACCTTAGCAGGTAAGCATTGCGAATCAGGGGATATTCTGATTAAAAATGCCCAACTGCCAAAAACTGAAGCAAATGATATTCTGGTCGTTATGGGAACAGGTGCATATAATTACAGTATGGCATCTAACTACAATCGTCTTCCTAAACCGGCGGCGGTGGTAGTAGCCAATGGCGAGGCCAATTTAATTTTGCAGCGGGAAACTTATCAAGACTTGATGCGACAAGATTGCCTGCCAGAAAGACTGAAATAGTCCGTTGACAATGACTGACTATAAGAAGAATCCAGATGTCATGAGAGATTGGTGGAAGCAATGGCTGATAAACCTGGGAGATTGGTCACAGTCCTTGCTCCTTGGGACTCTGGATATGATGTTAGTGCTGGCACTAACATACATAATCCTAGCAATTATTAGTGAACGGCGGACGTTATGGATGGTGAGAGGATTTATAATTTTAATGCTCTGTTCGGTACTGAGCAGTAAATTAGGATTACCTCTACTAAGTTTTGTCTTAGAAAAATTAGTGATTGGCTGTGCTGTGGCTATGGCTGTGGCACTACAATCAGAATTTCGCCGTTTTTTGGAACAATTGGGGCGTGGTGAATTTTGGCAGTTTTTTGTGAAAAATGCTAGTGCAATTCCTAAATCGGATAGTGTAATTGATGAAATTGTGGATGCGGTTAAAGAATTGTCAAAAAATCGTATTGGTGCTTTACTAATTTTAGAAACTACAAGACCTATTGAAGAACAAGATTTTTCCGTGCCGGGAGTGAAGCTAAATGCTGAAGTTTCTAAGGAACTGATTCAAACTATTTTCCAGCCCAAAACGCTTTTGCACGACGGGGCGACTTTAATTCGCGGTTCACGTATTATATCATCAGGAATAATTTTACCACTTTCAGGACGCACAGCCTCCCGCCAGTTGGGAACACGCCACCGGGCAGCAATGGGAATTACTGAAAGGGTAGAAAACTGTATTTGTGTCGTTGTATCTGAAGAAACAGGTTCTATTTCTTTAGCGGA
This sequence comes from Dolichospermum sp., assembly GCA_046070105.1. Lineage (GTDB taxonomy): Bacteria > Cyanobacteriota > Cyanobacteriia > Cyanobacteriales > Nostocaceae > Dolichospermum. Next base: position 9,765 of record JBJUHT010000116.1, on the reverse strand, counting down.
GAGAGGGACTTTATATAGACCACTAACTATTAAAAAACTCAAAGAGTCTTTAGAGGCTCGATTTTCGCCAACTGTAGATCGGGAAGCTCATACACCTGGTATTTTCAGTTTAGTTCGTCAGCTTGGTACTCAGTCACTACAGTTAATTTCTCGGTTAGTTAGATTACCTTGTCTGATTTATGAGGGGATACACCAACGACACGCTACGCGTAGTTCACTTCCCGGCAGGGATACGACCGCTTCTGAAGATAAAAAATGATAACACAACCAACTCAATTGCAATATTTACCCCCTGATTTAAAACAAGAATTACTACCCCGGCACGTTGCGGTAATTATGGATGGTAATGGAAGATGGGCAAAACGCCAAGGTTTACCCCGAATTGTGGGTCATAAGGCTGGTGTCAATGCTCTCAAGGATTTGCTGCGCTGTTGTAAGGATTGGGGGATTAAAGCACTAACGGCTTATGCTTTTTCCACGGAGAACTGGAAAAGACCACAGGAAGAGGTGGAATTTTTAATGACTTTATTCCAGCGGGTTTTGCGTCAAGAATTACGGGAAATGGTGGAGGAAAATGTACAAATTCAGTTTGTGGGTGATTTATCGGCTTTACCAAAGGCACTTCAGACGGAAATCTCCCGTTCTGTGGCTCAAACTCAGAATAATCGTACTATTCGGTTGACAATAGCTACTAATTATGGCGGTAGGCAGGAAATTTTACAAGCTTGTGTGGCGATCGCTCACAAGGTTCAAGAAGGTTTATTAAGGCCTGAAGAAATTTCTGAAGAAGTATTTGAAAGTCACTTATATACAGCAGGAATAGGAGATCCAGATTTATTAATTCGTACCAGTGGGGAAATGCGACTGTCAAATTTCTTACTTTGGCAAATGGCTTATGCAGAAATTTATATTAGTGATGTTCTCTGGCCGGATTTTAATCGCAGTGAGTTTCATCGGGCTTTATCCGCTTACCAACAGCGGGAACGACGGTTTGGGAAAGTCTGACAATTTTGGATTGTAAATTGGTGATTTTAGATTGACAATCAATCCTAAAATCCCGAAATCCTAAAATCTTAAAATCCTAAAATCTTAAAATCCTAAAATCTTAAAATCCTAAAATCCCGAAATCTAAAATCCCAAATCCAACATCCAAACTCCAAAAGCCAAAATCCAAAATCCAAAATCTAAAATTAGATTACGGTCCAGAAAAAACCGCTGCTTCGACATCTTCCCGACTCAGAGAATACTTGAAAGAACGTTGAATATCTTGATTATTTTCTCCTGATAGTAGATAGCGGACTGTAATTTGTTCAGTATCCAACCAAATTTCTGCCTCCCAAGTAGATCGTCGTATATACCAACAATGTAACTGAGTTTGATCTTGATGACAACCCTGGTTTTTTAACCACTGTTCGATTTGTGGTAAAGGATGACTATATAAAGGTGTATTGGCAGGAAGCATAAGCAATTTAAAATGATGAAATGGGAAAATATTGTTTAGTCAAGAAGTGGGGGGTGGTTGTTCAGAAGATTACTTCTCCACGAAGAACAGCAATAGCGATCGCTAATAGCATACAACCAACAATGGTCAATCCCAAAATAAATAATACAAATATTTCCCCGGAAGACAGGGGACGATCTGTGGCATCTAAATAACCTGATTTTGACCAGTCATGGCCACGAGACACTGGACGGTTTAAATCAGTCGGGGTTTGAATGACACCAAAACGGGAATAGCCAATTTTTAAATCATAGTTTAAGCGCCGTTCAGGATTACTGAGGGTAGCATAGGCTTCATTAATTTGCTGAAATTTAGCAGTAGCAAGATTAGCAGGTAATTCCGTCGTATCAGGGTGATAAATTTTGCTTAATTCTCTATAAGCGCGACGTATATCAATTACGGATGCTGAGGGATGTAGCCCTAGCAGGGAGTAATAGGTAGTATTGCTAAAAAAGTGGGACTTCCCCATTTTGGTTTAAGGTTTTTTGAATCACTTTGCTCAAATTCAGTTCTTTATATTCTAAATCTTTTTTGACATCCTCTCAGATATATAACAAAACTAGATCATCTAAATTATCTAACTTCTTGTACTTCTCCTAAGCGGGTAAAGCGGATTTCAATTCGTCTTCTTGTTTCGTCCTGTTGTTGATTTTTCCCAGGTGCGACTTCTGCTAATTTGCCATTTGGTAATATTAATTGTGCAGCAGAATAAGCCCGAAATGATAAACCTTTTAATCTACCTTGCTTGTTTTGAATATCACGCAAGATTTTTACAACTGATAAAGCACGCATTAAACCCAAGTCAGCATTAGAACCATATTGAAGTTTTGTAACTGGAAATGTACCACTAACTACTTTTTCTAAATTGACATCTAAATTACTGTTTACGTTACCATTAGGTGTAGCGTCTGTGTGTCCAATTATTTCTACAACTTTAATACCATATTTGTTGCTAGTAGTTTCTATTGCTGGTACTATTTCCCTGAAAATATAACTTAGCATTTTTGGCGGTATTTCTGCACTACCCAGGGCAAATCTATAATCACCTTTATCTTTAATAACTATAATTGGTGGTGTTGATATGATAATACTTAAAAACAAAAATAAAACCAATATCATAAACGCATTAGACATTAAATCAGTAAATGCTGTCCAAACATTTAGGTCTTCATTAGATTCTGTGTAGCGTGAACGACGAGTCATAATTGCAATGTTTTATTTTTATAAATTTGTTAGTCAATTTAAACAGCAGGGTGTGTCAGCACCAGCTTAACACACCTTATGTATAGGTATTTGTCTAATCAAGTTTTTGTTGATATTCCTCAAGATTCTTAATTAATAGCTCCAAACCTTGAATATTAGCCTCAAAACCCTTCTTGTTGATATTAGTTTGTCTGTCAATTCCTTCAATAATGGTATTACTCACATTTTGATATTCAGAAATTAATTGAAAATTATTATTTTCTAGCAACTTCATCAACCTTTGATTATTAGCATCTATTTTATTAGATGTTATACTAATAATATTATTCACATCATGGGTATAGATTTTCACATTTTCTAATAACTGACTCATAGCTGTCATTAACTGATCAAAATTATTGAACTTATCGTTCAATCTTTGATCTAAATCATCGAGTTTATTAACTGCTTTTTGATAACTATTAGCTCCTTGCTGAAGTTGGGGAATAATTTCAGTAAGAAGATTTTGGTTAGTTTGATGTAATTCTAATACCTGAATTGAAGTTTGGTTTATAGATTTTATTTCTTCTCCTAAATTAATTAAACTCTGATTAGAATTTTGACTTTCCGTTGTATAGGTTTTCACATTTTCTAATAACTGACTCATAGCTGTCATTAACTGATCAAAATTATTAGCTTTATCGTGTATTCTTTGATCTAAATCATCGAGTTTATTAACTGCTTTTTGGTAACTATTAGCTCCTTGCTGAAGTTGGGGAATAATTTCACTCATCAAATTTTGGTTATTTTGATGTAATTCTAATACCTGAATTGAAGTTTGGTTCATAGCTTTTATCTCTTCAGATAAACTAATTAAACTCTGACTAGAATTTTCTATTCCAATTAAAGTATTGATAATCAATTCCGTTGTTGCTGCTAAACTTGTAGCTGACTCAGAAAATTTTTGTTGTGTATTACTCAAATCTGCAACAGCTAAGGATAATTTGAGAGGAAACTCGCTTTGATTAAAGGTTTCAGCAGATTGTTTAAATATTTGAGATGTCTTATTTAATGCTGACATAGAATCTTGAAACTCATTAGCAGCACGAGATATAGTTCCAGCAGCGTCTGTGAATTTTTCATAAACTTGTCTAGCTAAATCTGTAGTTTCTTTATTCCCGTCAGCAATTTGTTTTGCGACTTTTCCCATAGATTGTTCTACAGCTTTTCGCACTGTTTCCCCAAAATTTGTTAAAAACTCATCTTGTTGAGATACCATTTTATTAACTATTTTATCCAGACGGGTATCACCCTGTACCTCAGGAAAATATACATTATCTAGATAATCTTCTAAAGAACTAATTAAGCGATATTTAGCAAGTCCACTATTAAAGATGAAATTGACTATTGTTAACAAAGCACTGAAAAATAGTCCTGTTAAACTGGTAGTAAACGCAATACTCATTCCCTCCAATGGTTTTTGTAATTCAGAGACTAAATTATTAATATCACTAGCATTAGTTTGATTAATTGTTTGACTGAGAGTAGATAAATTAATAGTGATACCTAAAAAAGTTCCCAGTAACCCAAAAGCTAATAGTAAATTTGGCAAAATGCGACATAAATAGTCTATTTGTTCACAGGTAAATCCCTTAATTGTTTCCTGACTATAAATTTGATCAATTAATGCTCCTGTATTTACCTGTTCTAATTGTTTACTAGCTTGTTCAAATCTATCTTCTAATGTTTGGATAATTTTCGGTTGTACTCCCCTGATTCCTGTTTTGATTAATCTTTGAACTTTATCGGTCAAACCTATTAAATAGCGGTAAAGATAGATGCGAATAACAATGGTAGATAGAGATGGGATAACAACTAGAAAGACAGTGATGAGAATTAAGTAAAGTGGTATTTGTAGCATAAAAATGACCTTTGGTAGTGCAAGAAGTAGTGTAAAAAATCTGTGAGAATTGGGTAGATATGAACTACCCATAAAAAACTATAGTGGATATTGAAGAAAAATTCTTTGTTTTTCTCGTTCGTATTCTTCTAAATTCATAAAACCTTCATCTAAATCTTGTTTAAGCTGCTCTAATTCCTGTCGTCGTCTTGAACGATTATCAGAAGAATTAGCAACTATTTCCCCCACAATAGCTTTTTGAGTTCCTGTATTGTTTCTTGGTAAAATTGAATTTGTGTTTCTGAATTTCGCTTCCATTTTCTTCAAAAAACGATTTATAACGCCCTCCTTTGTATTATCGTTAGTATTCCTTGTATCTGTATACACTCTTGTCTTATAGAGAGAATTAGGATTATCTTCAGAAATTCTGGTCAGCTTATCAGGAAATTGACGCAACTTGGGTAAATATTCATTTACCCACAATGTTGGATTATTTTCCATTTCTAAAATTGTATTATCCAAAATTTGCTTTAATGCTTCAGTCATATTGGGGTGACTAGCTAGATATTCCAAAGATTCTATCCAAATTCCACTCAAGGAAACAGTATCATAGCTATTCTGAAAATGGTCATAATATTGAAACTCTAATTCTTGAGTAGTATGGTTTTCTGCTAACAGTTCTAATGCTAAACAAGGATAAAAAATATTTTCGACTTCTTCCATTTTTCCAGCATTAGGTGGCATAATATCAGGAAAGGATATACGATAATCATTATGCAAAAAAGATTTACCAGAATTTTTTTCTTTTAAATATGGGTTTCTCATTTTTCCCAAACCAATAATTAATCTCAAAGGAAACCCACCGTATTCATTGACAAATAAAATTTCATCATCTGGTTGCATTTGTTGTAAGTCACTTTGTTGTACAGATAAATCCTGTGTCAATAGAGTTTTAAACTGTGCCACTTCTGATTCTTCTGTATCCTTGTAACCTATTAATTTACTACTTTTACCATTATCAGGTACAAAATACCTATCCTCTAAATCTAAGCGTAAAAGTGGTTTAGATTCCTCCATAATTTGCCTTAAACGAGTTGAACGTGCAGATAGGGAATATTTCTGTATAAATCGTTTAATCACAGAGGTAATGATATTTCTACCTCGAAAAGCGAATAAACTATTAACTTTTAAGTCAATTTTTTCTTTTAGCTGAGAATAAGTAGTGCGTTCCATGTTGAGGAAAAATCCTAAAGATGCTCCTTTATCCGTTTGTTCGGTAAGTTCTGAAGCCAATACTAATTGAGGACGACTATCATTTTCTGGGATCATTGTTTGATAGCAGAGTTCTATATCTTCAGTATCAAAAATTGCCTCTCCACTCATTTCATCGAAATTCAATTGTTTTAATTCTCTTTCCTCTTTTTCATAGGCACTTTCTAGGTCCTCTACTAAACTACTAAAAGCTGCAATTTGCTTTTCTTTTTCTTGAACTTGCTTTTGTAATTGATTGACCATTTTCAAAGTTTCTTGCAATACAGTTAATTCAAAATTATGCTTGATAATTTTGTAAACTTCTTGCATTACTTTTTTGCACTCTTCCTGAAATGGAATGTTTTTGAAATCAACAAAGGGAATACCTAGTTTATTTTCCATATCTTCAATTGTTTGTTCTGCATTCTCCCATTTCCTTTCTACATCTTCTAAGCGTTTTATTCCTCCAAAATCGGTAATTGATTCTTGCAAATCTCCTTGATATTTATGTAATTCATGTCGCAGAGAATCTAACCAATTGCGTGTATTTTTAATAGAGAAATTAGGATCTACTGGTGTGAGTAATTGCATTACATAATCATCAATATTCCCATTAAGTTCTTTGGTAATTTTAGGAGTAGCTTGCATTAATTTCGTCAACCAATAACCGCGAATACTTTCTGTTTCTCCTGGTTGCACTGTACGAAATTGTTTATAAAATTCCGTTGCTAGTTGCTGACGGATATTAGTGCGGTCATCCTTGTTTTTACATTCGGAAATTAACCGGGATAATTTATTTTGCCAAGTTTTGAGACTATTACTAAAGGTCTTATTAGATTCTTCTACAGACTCTGCTAATTTATTAGTTAAACCATCTCGTTTTGCTAAGTCATTATGCCAATTATGTTGAAATAAAAATTGCTCAAGTAAGTTAATAGGATCTGGACTTTGACCTTTACCATTTAACCAAAATTTGACTAACTCTAAACCTACCTTTGTTAAAGCAATTTCCATAATAGTATCCCGAGGAAAATAAATTGCTGATAGTCCAAATGTTAGGTAGTTTTGGCTATTACGACGTGGATGATCATCGTATTTGGTTATATGTTCTTGTAAATTATCTCTATTTCTTTTCACAGAAGCTGCTAATTCACCAGAAAATTCCAAAGCAATTTTATGGGCAATTACATTACATAGTTTACCCTGGGTAAGTATTGAATATTCTGCTGTTGCTTGATTACTTATTAAATAAGTGTAGTTAAATGGTGGACGCTTTTCTATGACAGAAACTACATTTTGAGTATCATAAAGTGCTTCAAATTTTGTCCCAGGAGAACTATAATAATTCAGTTCTTGTAATGCGGCATAAGTATTAGCAATCATGCTGGTCGTATTACCATATAATTCTGGACTAATTACTAAATAACCTAAAATTTGAGCGCCGTCTTCACCATAAAGATTTTTTAGGGTATAAGCAACATCTAAAAACATTCCGCTTCCTGTACCACCACAAAGAGAACCGACAACAAAAATATTTAGTCCCGGTTCTATGCTTAAACCTGATTGTAGTAATAGAGATTCATGTCCTTTCGTGCGTTTTTCTGCGGATTCAATAGCTGCTTGAATTTTGCGGTAGTTGTGGAAAAAAGCCAATCTTCCCACAGGTCTAATCCCTTTTGCACCTTCTTCTGCTGCTGGAATATTTTGCAATAATTGCGGAGGAAACCATCTCCGAATATGCTCATAAGGTCCATAATTACTATATTCTGAACTCCGTTCTAATTCTTCTACCAACCTGGTGACATCTCTTGATGACATGGTAGCGCCGACTTTTTCAGCTTCTTTAAAACTTAAATCTACACCATGATAGGTACTCCCTGTTCTAATCCCTGTGACTTGGGTGGCTGCTTTATCTGTGTCTATATGAACAAAACTGACAATTGGTAAGTTATTTAGATGTCCATAACGGTCAACAATTAACCGTCTAATTCGCATTAATACATCTCTCCCAGTTCCCCCTAAACCGATACAAATTGTGCGATTAATGCCTCTAGATTGGGTTTCTTTTGCAGATGCTTGAGTCATAGTTTTTCCCCTGAATACTATTTTTCAATTTTAACATTTATTTGGTAATCACGCTGGCGTGAATCTGGACAATTGAGCGTAAATCTAGAATTGGTTATGAGAGTCTTTGATGTCACTTTTTTGTTGTTTAGTTGAATGTTTCCCTCTGGTGTTGGGACTAGATATAGTTTTTCTCCTTCACGTTTTAAGTGGCCTCTAATATCTCCTCCTGGAACGTCAATGCAATCGTCACAGCTAGGATCATATTCACATAAGGCGATTTTTTTCTTATTTGGTAGTATACACAATTTTTGTTCATCTTCTGTATTATCTTTAAAGGTGATTCGCAATTTCCATTTTTTTTGTAATCTGGCAAATTTGCATGAACTCCAAACACCAGCAGCTATTAATAATAATAAAATTAAACCTGGAACCCATAGCTGTTTGAGTAAATAGGGGTTAACTAAACAGGTTTCTTTTCCTCCTGGTGCTGGTGTACAAAATTCCTGAACTGTGGGATTAAGGTCTACTACGGATAGTTTATAATCTTTATTATCTTGATTTTTAATTGTAAGCGATCGCTCTTTTAAAGGTAAAGTCTCAATCCATTTTTGTCTTTCTTGACTTAGCGGTGATTCTGCTATCCTGAAAGGACTATCACCAGGGGTTTCTATCCAAATTTCCGAAGTAATTCCTGGTTTAGTTAATAATGGTGCGTCAGTAATCCAAACAACGGACTGGGGTTTAATTAATTGATTTTTAGAAACTCGATTTTGATTAATTTGTGCGATACCTTGATAAATAGTTAATTCTGCTTTTTGAATATCTGTACCATAACGGTTAGGGTCGTAACTAAAAGGTATTTTTGCTAATACTTTATCAATATTTTCTGTATTTTTCTGTCCAAAATATATAGGTGTTCCCAAGGGATTTTCTAGAGATATGACATCATCAAAAACCAAATTTTGAGCGAAGGGAACAACATAAACATAATCACCGGTTTTCAGACTGTCTGTAACTATTTGACGTAAACGAATCCGGCCTTGATCATTAAAACCGACACTTTCAGTGACATCAATAGCTAGAACAACATCACGTTTACCTCCAGTTAACAGAGATACCAACTGTAAGCCATTTTTCTGTGTACCTGTCAGTGATTGTCCGGGGCTAATTTTTGTAAAAGTCACAAATCCTATAGCCTATTTTAATAGTGTATGTGTCAATATTATTGCACAAATAATCAATAATTTTAGTCAACTATCTCAAAGGATGTTTTCAGAACTTTCGGTACTTCTACAAAAATTCTACCCGCATTAATTTCCATAAACTCAACAAAAACCACAAAAAAAATCTCACGCCCAAACACAAAAACACTCTCCGCGTCTCTGCGCCTCTGCGTGAGATAATATCTTACAGGGGTTTCCGCTCTTATGAGGTACATATTAAGCCCCCTCCTCGCACCCCCCTCAATCCCCCCGCAGCGGGGGGAAGAAAAGGATAAACTTTTGATATTGGAGAGGGTTGGGGGTGGGGTGACTTTGTACCTCATAACATCGGTAAGTGCTGTAATCAAAATTTCATTTCTTTAAGTAATTGATTACCTAAATATATTAATTAATTATTAATAAAACTATCATATCTGACAGAACCTACAAACTCAAAATTAAGAACTATCAACCTGCGTTAATCAAAATTTTCAGAAGGTTTATCTATGGAAAAACTCACTTTATCGAAAATTTCTAAGGCAGATTTAAAAAAAATTGTTCACCTTGAAGAACAAGGAATTGATAATTATGATTGGTTAAATGTTGAAAATGTTACTTTAAATGAAAGTGAACAACAACAACTTTATTATCTTCAATCACAT
>JBJUHT010000115.1:0-38797 GCA_046070105.1 Dolichospermum sp. | reverse complement strand
TGTTGGTGATGACACTCTTGATGGTGGTGCTGGTAAAGATACCTTGATTGGTGGTACAGGCAATGATACGTACATCGTTGATAGCACGGACATCATTACCGAAAGTACAGGGGGTGGTATAGATACAATTCAATCTAGTGTGAATTACAGTATTGCGCTTCTTACTAACGTTGAAAACTTGACCCTAACAGGAACAGCAGCCAGCGGTACTGGTAACGTAGGTAATAATGTCATTACTGGTAACAGTGCTAATAACAACCTTAATGGTGGTGCTGGTAATGATACCCTTAATGGTGGTGCAGACGATGATATCTATGTTGTAGATATTACTGACACCATTACCGAAGATGTGGAGGGTGGCACAGATACTATTCAATCTAGTTTTACTTACACTATTGAGGATATTACTAACGTCGAAAATCTGACCTTAACAGGAATAGCAGACATTGACGGTACTGGTAATACAGGTAATAATGTCATTACTGGTAACAGTGCTAATAACACCCTTAATGGAGGGGATGGTGATGACATCCTTGATGGTGGTGATGGTGATGACATCCTCATTGGTGGCCTGGGTAGTAACAATTTGTTTGGTGGCGCTGGTATTGACCAGTTTGAATTCAGTGGACTTAATGCTTTTGATACAACTGTTAATGGAGTAGACATCATTGCTGACTTCTCCACGGGAACTGACCAGTTAGTTCTGAGTAAAACAGTATTTGATTTTCTAACCAGTGATGTCGGTATAGGATTTAGCGATCCGTCAGACTTTGACTATGTTGACAATGATGAATTAGCAGGAGATAGCACCGCCAGGATTGTTTATAGTTTAGGCAGCGGTAATCTATTCTATAACCAAGATGCTGATACAGCAGGTTTTGGTACTGGTGGTCAGTTTGCAGTAGTTGTAGATAGTTTTTTGACTGCTGAGGATTTTGTGATTATTGCTTAATCTGGAGTTAGAATCCACTTTCGACACCCCAAGTGTCCTCCGTTCCCAGTCTCTGACTGGGAACGAGAAGAACTAGAAGATGTGAGATTTTGTTTATTCTAAATCAGGTTCAACACCAAGCGCACGTAGTTGGGCAATTAATCTTTGGGTTTTTTGCCTTTCTTGTTCTAACTTTTGTGTTTCTCGTTCAGCTTTTTGTTTTTCTTGTTCAGCTTTTTGTTTTTCCTCTTCTGTGCTGGTTAACATCCAATTACCGTCTTGATCATACCAACGTAACCAAGGCATTTCCACAGTTTTATAACTTCCTGGCCACACTCCTAAACCTAATTTTATTTCGGGAATCCAAAACCGAAAATCTGATAAGTTTACTTCAGCATAACGAGCGCCTGTTAACTGAAACATTCTAAATTCAGATTTATAACGATCAAAGATAGCGTAATAGGGTACTCTTAAAATTTGTTCGTAAACTTCCCATTTACCAGGAGGTTTTTCTACATCTCTTAATGTTTGCCCTAAGTCTTCTTTTTCTGTTCCTGGTGAGAGTAATTCAATAATAATATGAGGGTTTACTCCTTCTTGCCAAACTACATAACTTAACCGCAAATCTCTATTGTCATAAAGTGAGGGAACACCTAAGACTGCAAACCAATCTGGACGTTTATACCATGAAGGATGACGCAAATCATAATAAAGATTCAGATCACTTCCTGTAAATATTTGGTCGCTAGGATAATTTGGTGGACGGAATGTTTCTGCTAATAATTGTGGTTGGAATAAATGAAATTGATCTGGCAAACCAGGTTCCTCCGGGTCTTCGCTAGGAAGATCATACATTGTCGGTAATGTTTCTTTAGGGGAAAGTGGCGGATCTGTTTGATACATTCTTAACAATCCTAAAGATAGAATTTCTATTTCTATTATGTCGCAAGATGATTCGGTTTAGAAATGCAATATTCGCATATTATTCCCCGTCTTTTTCCTGTGCTAAAGTCAAAACCTGGACATAAAGATGATCCACTTTTGCTAACTCGCTAATTGGCGTAGTATCAGAAACAATAATCATTTAAGAAATCTGCTGATTTAAAATTAACTCTGCCTGTTCCATTTCTTGACGTAATTCCTCCAAATTTTGAGAATCATCAAAAAGAGAAATACCCCATTTTTTCATCATTTCTATTACCTCTAAACGGGAAACACCAAGAATTTTCCCCGCCCTGCCACTGCTAATTTCTCCTACCTCTAATAATGTCATTACATAACCTTCTTTAGCTTTTTGTAAAGCTTTTTCCTGAACCTCAGCCGAAAGCTGAATACTTTCTAATTGTTCATCTAAAATTGTTAAAGCCATCACCAAAAACTCCTAATTACACATTTTCATTTTAATCTTTAAACCACTTACTATAACAATCAATTATTTTCTCAATGAAATCACTTTAATTGATTTAACTTGACAAATTGGCTTTTCTCTTTTTTCGGCGGTAATTAACTCATCTGCTTTTCCTAGCAACGCAGCAGCAACATGAATTGCATCAATTCCACTCAATCCATTATTATTTGTAATAATTTCGTTATCACATTCTAATAATTTTTGATTGGGTTCTACCCATTCTTGTACACTATCAAAAAATGTTTCATAAAACTCTGCTTCTAGTTTTCTTTTATTTCTGATAGCATGAGGTAATATTTCAAATTTGACATAATAACTAGAAATAAAATAGCGTTCCGCACTACCTAAAATCTTTAAAGCTTCTTGGCAGATTGGATCACTATTATCTAATGTTGCTGCTGCTATTAATACGCAGGAATCTATATAAGTTCTTTTCACCCGATTAAATTGTTTATTTAGTTATTTTCTGTTTCTTCTTCAAGATATTGATCAAATTCTGCTGAAGTTAAAAGCGGTTCTCCAGACAGAATTATTTTTTCTTTAATTTTAAAAAGTTTTCTTCCTAAATCTGTTTTACAATTTTTCCAATCTATCGCTCCTGTAACAGAGTTGATAAATCTCTGTAGTGCTTTTTCATGTTGTTTGACTACTTCTTCAATGATTTTCCATTCTTCACCATTTATCAAAATATTTTTTGATCCTCTATTAAATTCAGCAGCATCTAAGGCAAATTTTCTTAAGAACTCTTTTGTATCTGATGAATAAAAATCCCAACATTCAATAACAGATTCTGTCAGTAAATTTAATGCTCGAATATTCCTTTCAAAAAAATTTTGTGCTTCATTACTTTCGGTAATTTCTAATAAAATTTGCATTCCTTTTTGAAATTTCTTCTTTCCTAATAATAAATCTTGCTTGAGTTCTACAAGAGATTTGCCTTTTCCTTGAGCAATTTTAATATATTCATCAAATTTATTCTTCTCCTTATTATTTCTAGAATTAAATCCCCCACAACGATTCAAAAATCTGATAGTTTCTTCCAAATCGTTAGCAATTATTTGTTTTGCATTTTCTATATCTTTAGCTTTTAAGATCGTGCTGGACATATTTTTAATCCAATAAGTGAAATAGTAAAAACTCTTGCTGGTTATAGTATATCAGAATTTAGATACTACAATATAATTATTGGCAAAATTTACGGGCGTATTCCCATAAGCCCGCATTCCTTGCCAATTAGAGATTACATCTAAATCGGGATAGTGGGTTATTAACCCACTTTATAAAACTACACATTCAACGGCTTTTTGGTGACAATTGGCGTGTGACTCTGATTATTTGCAATTGGCATAGGTGCAATGGCTTCTTTACCTGTAATTAATCTGGCGCTGCGATTACGGGTAAAATAATTCCATAACCATTGAATCATGACTACTAACTTGTTGTCAAATTCTATGAGGAAGTAGATATGAATAAATAACCACACAAACCACGCAAGGAAACCTCGGAGTTGAATAAATCCTAAATCAACAACGGCAGCGTGTTGACCAATCATTGCTAAACTACCTCTATCTACATATTTAAACTGGCGTAATGTTTCACCTTTCAGGCGTTTTTGAATCAGTTTAGCTACATATTCCCCTTCCTGCATGGCCACTGGTGCAACTCCCGGTAAGGGTTTATCATTTTGATGGCAGAAGTTGGCTAAATCACCAACTACAAAGATGTTAGGATATCCCTTAATACTCAAATCTGTTTCTACTATAACACGACCAGCGCGATCGCTTTCTACTCCAGTCCTATCCGTTAACACCTTACCCATAGGTGAAGCTTTTACACCAGCAGCCCACAATACGGTTTTAGCTGCAATTTCTTTAAATTCATCACCTTGTTTGATTGTCACAAGATCATTTTCAATATGTGTGACTAAGGTTTTGGTTTGCACCTCTACACCCAAAGCTTTTAATGATACTTCTGCTGTCTGAGATAATTCGGGTGCGAAGGGAGGAAGAATACGATCTAAACCCTCTAATAATAAAACTCTGGTTTCTGATGTGTCAATGTTGCGGAAATCTTCTTTCAGGGTTTTAGTAGCTAACTCTGCAATTGCTCCCGCTAATTCTACTCCAGTTGGACCACCGCCGACAATTACAAAAGTTAATAAAGCTTGGCGTTTAATGGGGTCGCTTTCGTTTTCAGCCGCTTCAAAGGCCATAAAAATCCGCCGACGCATTTCAATAGCGTCCTCAACAGTCTTTAAACCAGGTGCAAATTCTTCCCAGTTATCCCTACCAAAATAGGAATGCTTTGCCCCTGTGGCGACAATTAGGGTATCATAGTGGACAGATTCCCCTTTGACTATCACATTCTGGGCTTTGGGGTCAATATCATCAACTTCACCCAACAATACCTTTGTGTTTTTGCTTTTGCTGAGGACAGAACGCAAGGGAGAGGAGATATCTGCTGGGGATAAAGCACCCGTAGCGACTTGGTACAGCAGTGGTTGAAAGAGGTGAAAGTTGCGTTTATCAATGAGGGTGATTTGTACATTGGCTTTAGCTAGAGATTTAGCAGCATATAAGCCACCAAAACCACCGCCAATAATCACGACTTGATGGACTGGTTTTTTGTCAGATAGATCAACCATAACAGATATTTCCTTCGATAACAGGTGTTGTAACTATTCTTAACAAATTTGTATCAAAATTGTCATAATTATTTCTGTTTATCTTGAACTTCTGAAAAAAAAGTAAAAGTGGTCAGTGGTCAGTTGTCAGTGGTCAAGAGTCAAGAGTCAGCAGAAAAAAAGAACGAACAACTGACAAAGAACAACTGACCACTGACAAAGAACAACTGACAATTGACCAATTTGCGATACAATCAAAATTCTGCCAATTTCATGACAACCTTTACGGACAGGAGATGCTTCTATGGCGCGTATGTATTATGATGAAGATGCTAATTTAGACCTTTTAGCGGGTAAGACTGTTGCTATTATTGGTTATGGTTCTCAAGGTCATGCTCACGCGCTTAATCTCAAAGATAGCGGTGTAAATGTAATTGTAGGATTATATCCCGGTAGTAAGTCCACAGCGAAAGCCGAAGCTGCTGGCTTAACTGTAAAAAATGTTGCTGATGCTGCTAAAGCTGCTGATTTCATCATGATTTTATTACCTGATGAAGTCCAAAAAACAATTTATAAAACCGAAATTGAACCAAATTTAGAAGCCGGAAACGTTCTAGCTTTTGCACACGGCTTTAATATCCATTTTGCACAGGTTATCCCCCCCGCTGATGTTGATGTCGTCATGGTTGCACCTAAAGGACCCGGACATTTAGTCCGTCGTACTTACGAACAAGGACAGGGTGTACCTGCACTATTCGCAGTTTATCAAGACGCAACTGGTAAAGCACGCGATCGCGCTATGGCCTATGCTAGAGGTATTGGTGGTACTCGCGCAGGTATTTTAGAAACCACTTTCCGCGAAGAAACCGAAACCGATTTATTTGGGGAACAAGCGGTATTATGTGGTGGTTTGAGTGCTTTAATTAAAGCCGGTTTTGAAACCCTGGTAGAAGCAGGTTATCAACCAGAACTAGCTTATTTTGAATGTCTGCATGAGGTCAAATTAATTGTTGATTTGGTCGTAGAAGGTGGTTTGGCGACAATGCGCGATAGTATTTCTAATACCGCTGAATATGGTGATTATACTCGTGGTCCCCGTGTTGTCACCTCTCAAACTAAAGCGGAAATGAAGAAAATCCTCAGCGAAATTCAATCTGGACAATTTGCGCGGGAATTTGTATTAGAAAACCAAGCCGGTAAACCTGGTTTTACTGCTATGCGTCGTCAAGAAGCTGAACATCCTATTGAAGCAGTTGGTAAGGATTTACGTGCTATGTTTAGTTGGTTGAAAAAAGCTTAATCCAAGTTTGGATTTTAGATTTTAGATTTTGGATTTGAGAGACGGAAATTTCGTCTCTCTCAAATTTAATTTTTGCAAAAATTAAAGTTAAACGGGCAGTTAGAAACCGCGTCTACACAGACAAAACCCACCTGCGTGAGTTTCAAATCCTTGATTTTTCGTTAGTCCGCACGGACGAACTTTGTTTGTATCGCTGCGAATTCCATTCGTCATAAGTTTATCTACCTAACATTTTATCTCTTAAATACTTAATGCGATCGCGTAATTTTGCAGCCTCTTCAAATTCCATCTTCTTCGCTGCTTCTTTCATCTGTTTTTCTAATAAGAGAATTAATTCGGGAATATCTTCCAAAGATAATTCATCTAAATGTTCATCAACTATTTTTAAATCACCAGCATTTAAACGCCGAGAAGCATCTAAAAATGATAAAATGGCATTACTTGATTTTTTATTAATTGGTTGTGGTGTGATTCCATGCAGTTTATTATAAGCCATTTGAATCCCCCTTCTTCTATCAGTTTCATCAATGGCTTTAATCATACTATCTGTTAATTTATCAGCATATAAAATTGCTTTTCCTTTGATATGACGTGCTGCGCGTCCAATAGTTTGAATTAGGGAACGTTCTGTTCTCAGAAATCCTTCTTTATCTGCGTCCATAATTGCAACTAGAGAAACTTCTGGTAAATCTAAACCCTCCCGTAATAAGTTTACACCAACTAAGACATCAAAGACACCATTTTGCAAATCTTGTAAAATTTCTATCCGCTGAATAGAATTAATTTCTGAATGCAAATATCTAATTTTAATTCCCCTTGCTTCTAAATATTCTGTTAAATCTTCGGCCATACGTTTAGTTAATGTTGTAATTAAGGTTCTTTCCTGACGGTCAACTCGATCTTTTATTTCTCCTAATAAATCATCAATTTGTCCCTCCGTTGGCCGCACAAATATTTCGGGGTCAATTACTCCTGTTGGTCTAATTACTTGTTCAATAATATGATCTTCAGATATCTCTAGTTCCCAATTTCCTGGAGTCGCAGAAACGAAAATACATTGATTGACTTTTTGCCAAAATTCTTCTGCTTTTAAAGGACGATTATCCGCAGCACTCGGAAGTCGAAAACCATGATCTATTAATACTTTTTTCCTGGCTTGATCTCCGTTATACATTCCCCTAATTTGAGGAACAGTAACATGAGATTCATCTATAACTAATAACCAATCTTCGGGAAAATAATCAATTAAACATTCAGGTGGTTCTCCCGCTTCTCTTCCGGCTAAATAACGAGAATAATTTTCTACTCCGTTACAATATCCCACTTCTCTTAACATTTCTAAATCATAACGGGTGCGTTGATCAATACGTTGCGCTTCGACTAATTTCCCCGTTTCTTCTAATATTAATTTATGCTGTTTTAGTTCTTTAGCAATATCTTCACAAGCCATTTCTATTCTTTCTTTGGGAGTAACAAAGTGACGCGCAGGATAAATATTTACTGCTTCTAAATTACCAATCATTTCACCGCTGACAGGATCTATATATCTGATTGCATCAATTTCATCACCAAAAAACTCGACGCGAATAATTCTATCTTCGTACGCAGGAGAAATTTCTAAAACATCACCCCGAACTCGAAATTTCCCCCTCCCCATTTCTATGTCATTACGACTATATTGAACTGCTGTTAAATCTCGTAAAATTTGCCGAGGATCTATTTCCATTCCTATTTGTAATCGAATTGCAGCTTTTAAATATTCTGCCGGCATTCCTAAACCATAAATACAACTAATTGAAGCCACAACAATTACATCCCGACGTTCAAATAAGGAACGGGTAGCAGAATGTCGTAACATATCTATTTCTTCATTAATTGCTGATGTTTTCTCTATATAAGTATCTGTAACCGGTAGATATGCTTCGGGTTGATAATAATCATAATAACTAACAAAATACTCTACTGCATTATTAGGAAAAAACTCCCGCAGTTCATTACATAATTGGGCTGCTAATGTCTTATTATGTGCTAATACTAAAGTGGGTTTATTCACTTTAGCAATAACTGCGGCTATGGAAAATGTCTTCCCGGTTCCTGTCGCACCGAGTAATGTTTGATAATGATTTCCTTTTTCAATACTAGCAGAAAGTTGAGCGATCGCTTGTGGTTGATCACCCGTAGGGACAAAAGGCGCTTGCAGATTAAAATCCATTATCTCGTTTGATCGTTACACACAAATTATACACAATTTCTCAGTTTTGAGTCGGGGGGCAAATTTTTTTTCCGGGACGGGGTTGCCACATTGCCGGCGATGTGCTATATTAATATAATGGAGTGGTGATAAAATTTTTATGAAAAGACGCACTCCCATTATCATAATATCACCCCTAGCACCGCAAGTCAATCCCTATAACAAAAAAATTTTCCTTTTTATTTTTAATTTTTTTATTTTTAATTATTTTTGATGAATTAAAAATCAAAATTCTCCAAAATTACCGGCCAATTCTTGCTGTAAGCGATACAAAATAGTGTTTTTATCAACTTGAGATAAAATCTCCTGAATGACAGTATTAGCACCCAACTGTCCCCAAGTACAGCCTTTTTCTAGATATAACTTTGCAGCTTTACCGACAGTATAAGCACCATAACCAGCAATTCCTCCTTGAATAATAGCACTGCTGGTAAAAGTGGTAATGTTAAATGGATTATCACCACTAGTTATGGCTGCGGTAGTTTTACCTAAACCTAATATTAAACTACTGCTGATTTCTCCCAATAATAAACCACCAGAACTAAATAAAATGGTTTTTAATAATTTACTAGCTTCATAACTAGTCATAGGTAAACCATACAATTTAGCTAAAGTACGAATTAAGGCTAAATCAGTAATAAAACCGCCAATTATATCTAAAAAAGCAATAGGATTTAAACCAATAACTAAAGCCTTATATTGAGTAAATCGCCAAATAATATCTTCTGCTTCTTTTTCCCGCATATCAATGGTTTTTTGGGCGATATTTTCCTCAGATTCCCTAGCTTGAATTAGTGCATTTAAAGCTAAAAGAGATCGTCCTTCTCTGTTTAATATATTCAAGATTGTTTGCTTTAATTCCTCTACCTGGGGAGGTGGTGTTTCCCATTCATAATTAATAGTTCCATTGGGATATTCTACTCTCACCTCCATGGGCGCAGGTTCTGCTGCTACCATGACAATTTCATCTGGTAATAAAGGATTATTTTGTAAATTTCCCGCTCCTAATTGTTGCAGATTTTTGTAAATTGCATTTCTGTCTATTTCTGGATATAAATCAATTTTATTAAAAACTAAAATTAAAGGTTTTTGGGCTTGACGTAATTCCCATAATCCTTGATATTCAGTTTTAGTAATATCTCCAGAAACAACAAACAAAATTAAATCAGCTTGACGGGCTACATTTCGCGCCATTTCCGCCCTTAATTCTCCTGCAATTTCATCTAAACCAGGGGTATCTATTAATTCGACTAATACCTTATCTCCTGGTTTCCAGCGCACAGAACGCGGCCATTGAGTCACACCATTTAAAGGTCCTGTTTGCAGAATTTTTTCCCCTATTAAAGAGTTTAATACTGCTGACTTTCCCCGACTGACTAAACCAAAAGCCGCAATTCTAATCACATTTGCATCTAATTTACTCAATGTGTTATTTAAAGCTTCTATTTCCGGTTTGAGTAAATTTTCTAATTCTGGGTTGGCGGCTAGTTGTCCAGATTTACGGAGATATCCATACCAAGATAATGCTTGTCTGAGACTAGCACGGGCGCGGTTTAAATGGGTTTCTTGTAGGTTACGGTTACTCACTGGTTTTAGTTTTTATAGGAATAAAAAGCCTTGACGATTATAAATCACAGCTATACAAACAAATTCCACCTGCGTGGACTAATGAAAAATTAAGCTGCTGTTAATGATTTTCCTAAAATTTGCGGTTCAGGTATTGGTTGTCCGTCTTCTAAATAAGATGAAATCAGCATTTCTAAAACTTCTTGGGCATTTTTTAAAGCCTCTTCATAAGTGTCTCCATGAGTATGACAAAATTCTCCCCATTCAGGAAGACTTACAACAAAGCATTTATCTTCTTCTGACCATTGAATAATGATTGTGTAATGATTATTCATTTTGTGCTTCCTCTTGAGTTTTTTTTATTTCTTCTATTTTTTTGATAGCGTTACTAACATCTTTCTCTTGGTATTCTTTCGCATCTTTTCCGTCTTTACCTGATATAGTAACTCTCCCAGATAACAAAGGATGATACCAGTTAGTGTGACTACCTTTTCCAGTCCGACAAGTAAAACCGGATTGCAGTAATAAATTTTTCAGTTCTCTAATTTTTTTGGGCATATCTAATATAATATCATTGTCCCAAATATGCTTCTAAAACTTTGGTATTATTTTGGATTTCTTGAGGATTCCCCACAGCTAAATTTTTTCCTTCTGCTAATACCCAAACTCTATCACATAAGGACATAATTACATCCATATTATGCTCAATAATTAAAAATGTCATTCCCTCCTGACGATTCCATGTTATAATGCGATCGCATATCTCATCAATTAATCTAGGATTGACACCAGCAGCAGGTTCATCTAATAATATTAACTTAGGATTAGTCATTAATGCCCTGCCAATTTCTAAAAGTTTTCTTTGTCCTCCAGATAAACCACCAGCATAGTCTGAAGCTTTTTTTTCCAAGCCTACAGATTCTAACAAAAACATAGCCCTTTCTTTTAATTGCTTTTCTTCTTTAAGAATAACATGAGGTTGCAGTTGCACTTGCCAAAAGTTTTCACCAGTTTGTTTTTGCGCTCCCAAAAGCATATTTTCTAATACTGATAACTTCGACAAAACCCGGGCAACTTGAAAAGTTCTGACTAATCCTTGTTGAGCAATTTGATATGATTGTAATTGATGAATAGGTTCACCATCAAAAATCACTCTACCTTTATCTGGATGGATAAAATTAGAAAGTAAATTAAATAAGGTGGTTTTACCAGCACCATTAGGACCAATTAACCCAGTAATACTCCCTTTGATAACTTCAATATTCGCTTCTTCAACTGCTTTAATTCCACCAAAATTTTTACAGAGTCCAGTTGCAGCTAATAGCGGTAATTCGGGTGATTTGATATTATTTACCATGATGATTTTCTTCTCAACTTCATTTTTAGGTTTTTTGTTGGTTTTTAATTATTGTTATCAAATAAAAATTGTCGTATTTCATCAAATTTCATCCCTGTAAAACCTCAGCCACAGTTAACTTTAAATCACTAAATAGAGGCGAACAAATCATATCATCTCCCCTATAAACCTGCTCCTCATAAAAACCCTCCACCCATTCTAAAACTGTCACTTTTTGCCCAATTGGATCAACAATCCAATACTCAATAATTCCCCGCGCCGCATACTCAGAACGCTTATAACGATAATCACGATTTTCCTGATTTGGACTCACTATCTCAACCACCAACAAAGGCAGCGGCATATCCATTAAAATTAGTGAGCGTGTAGCCCCCTGCATCACTTGAGCTAATTCTTCAGAAAACACCGTCAAATCAGGAACACGCACCCCCACCTGCCGACTATTCACAGCAATTTCTGTTTTCATACTCAAGCGGTAGTAGGGAATACCCAATTGCAGAAAATAGGCAACTAAAAACATTGCTATGCGCCGATTTATCTCACTTTCTAAAGGCATAGGAATTAATTCTCCGTTCTCAAATTCATATAAATTATCTGTGCCATCGTCATAATTAAGAAATTCCTCAAAAGTCATCTTGTTAGCAGTTGCAACTATCATGGCTATTCCTCCCATAAACGGCTTGTATCAACTATTTTAACATCACAAATTTCTAATTATTTACCAAGAGTAAGTTCCTCCTTTTTCCCTAAAATACCTTGAGGCCGCCAAATCATTAACACCATTAAAATCAAACCAATAAACATCACCCGAAAAGCACCAATTCTTTCTACATCTAAAGGAACAATTTTCGGTAAAAATTCCCTAGTTAAAGAGTCATAAGCAAAGTAAATAACCGCACCTAAAATTGTGCCAATATTATTTCCCGCACCACCTAAAATTACCATAATCCAAGCGTCAAAGGTAAGTTGCGGTTGAAAATTATCGGGATAAATTGCTCCTAATTGCCAAGCAAAGAACGCCCCCGCAATACCAGCAATTGCACCGCCTAACATTAATGATTGTAGTTTATAAGAAAAGACATTTTTACCTAATGCTTTGGGAATTTCTTCATCTTCACGAATAGATTTTAGCACTCTTCCCCAAGGAGATCGTACTAAAATTTCTAACCGCCAAAATATGAAACCTAAAATTAACAGTGCTAACAACATTAAACCAGCCTTGGGATTATAATTGTATAAACCAATTATACCAGACATATAAATTGCTAGAGCTAATAATCCTAAAGCAATTCCTACTATCAATCGGGAAGTAAATTCCTGTTTTAAGCTGCTGTTTCTCGTCAAATTATTATTGGCAGCAATTTGAGCATTTCTTACCCAATTCCACAAAGAAAATAATGTGATCCCTGTTAATAAAGTTAATATCACAATCATCACCAATCGGAAAAATAAATTTGGCGTTGTTGATAACGGTATCACATAACTTTGCACACCAAAAGAGCCAGATATCCAATCTTTACCTACAGGTAATTCCTGATTATTTACTATTAATCTAATTAATTCTCCTGTACCAATTGTCACAATTGACAGATAATCTTCTCGTAAGCGGAGAGTCGCAAAACCTATGACTAAACCCAATAAAGCGGCGACAATTGCTCCAACTACAGATGAAAGCAATAACGGTACACCCTGAAAACTTAACAATACTGTTGTATATGCTCCTAAAGTCATAAAAGCAATATGACCGAAGTTAATTAAACCCGTAAAACCCCATTGTAAATTCAGCCCTAGCGCAAATAACGCGAAGGTGGCAGTAGAAATAGCTAGAAAAATCAGATATTCAATCATTGGTTGATTATTTGTCAGTGGTTAGTCGTCAATTGTCAATTGTCAACGGCCTGTTGTCAAGCTCTGCGTATCATTAATTACTAAAATTTTCACTTTAATAAGTATTAAGACTAACAGTAGTATCATACTAGTATCTGTGCTTCTATTAAAAACTGTATAATACAAAGCAGGGATCACCAAAACCATACATTAAACTTATGTTTGACCAACACTTTATTTGAGATTTCCCTCTTATGAATGCTCAGGCACTTTGGCAACGATACCAAGATTGGTTATATTTACACGAGGGATTAGGACTGTATTTAGATATTAGTCGAATGCGCTTTGATGATGCCTTTGTAGCATCATTAAAACCTAAGTTTGACAAGGCGTTCGCGGATATGGTAGAACTAGAAAAAGGTGCGATCGCTAATCCCGATGAAAACCGCATGGTAGGTCATTACTGGTTACGAAACCCAGATTTAGCCCCCACACCAGAACTAACTCAAGAAATAGTTCAAACTCTAGAACAAATCGAAGCTTTTGCAGACCAGGTACACACCGGTGCAATTCATCCTCCCAAAGAAAGCCGCTTTACAGATATTATCTCTATCGGTATCGGTGGTTCGGCCTTGGGTCCTCAATTTGTCGCTGAAGCCCTTTCCCCAAACTTCCCCCCCCTACAAATTCACTTTATTGACAATTCCGACCCCGTAGGTATTGATAGAGTTCTATCCCAATTAGGAAATAAACTGGCTACCACTTTGGTCTTAGTAATTTCTAAATCTGGAGGAACTCCCGAACCCCGTAATGGCATGATTGAGGTAAAACAAGCCTATACAGCCCAAAATTTAGATTTTTCTCAATATGCAGTTGCCATTACTGGACAAAATAGTAATTTAGATCAAGTCGCACAATCGGAAAACTGGTTAGCCCGTTTTTCCATGTATGATTGGGTGGGTGGACGTACCTCGGAAATGTCCGCTGTAGGGCTGTTACCTGCGGCATTACAGGGCATTGATATCCGTGCTATGCTATCGGGAGCAAAAGACATGGATGATGCCACTCGCGTCCCTCACCTCAAGGATAACCCAGCCGCTTTATTAGCCCTGGCTTGGTATTTCTCTGGAAATGGCCAAGGTCAAAAGGATATGGTGGTTCTCCCCTACAAGGACAGTTTGTTGTTATTTAGCCGCTATTTGCAACAACTGGTGATGGAATCTTTGGGTAAGGAAAAGGATTTGGACGGGAAAACTGTCTATCAAGGTCTTGCAGTTTATGGTAACAAAGGTTCAACAGACCAACACGCCTATGTCCAACAATTACGGGAAGGTGTACCTAATTTCTTTGCTACCTTGATTGAAGTTTTAGAAGACCGTCAAGGAAAATCCCCAGAAGTTGATCCCGGTGTCACCGCTGGTGATTATCTCTCTGGTTTCTTGTTGGGAACTCGTCAAGCATTGTATGAAAATAACCGCGATTCCATTACAGTCACTATTCCCCAAGTTAATGCCCGTACTATCGGCGCATTAATCGCATTGTATGAGAGAGCAGTAGGTCTATATGCCAGTTTAATCAATGTCAATGCTTATCACCAACCCGGTGTAGAAGCTGGTAAAAAAGCCGCTGCTGTGATTCTCGATTTACAAAAACGAGTTTTAGAAGTGTTACAAACCCAGAAGAAAGCACTTTCTATTGCTGAATTGGCAAATATTGCCGGTGCTACTGAGGAAATTGAAGCAATTTACAAAATTCTCCGTCATTTACATAGTAATCATCGGGGTGTGGTATTAACAGGAAATCTAGCTAAACCTGGGAGTTTAACTGTTTCTCTCGGTTAATAAAATTACCTTTGTTCATCAAAATTAGCTCCCCGACTTGTTGAAGAAGTCGGGGATTTTGTTTTTTGTTTTTTGTAATTAGTAGCTTAGTTTAAGCGTAGCGCAACATTCATTTATCATTTATTGTTGATCTTAGGTTTTCTCCTGTCAAACCAACTTACTAATAAACTACATAATCAGACGTTGATTAAAATAACCAGGAGGTAAAAAACATTGTCGGAGAGAGTATTTCTCATCATTTATATCTCCATCCCATCTCACTGGTTTATTAATATGACAAAATGGTGGTACAAGTCCCCAACTTTCAGCAAGACTTATCCAGGATCCAGTGCAGATTCTAGCAATTACTGGCGTAACAAAAACTTGTCCGGTGGGGTTAAAAATCCGCACTTTTGAGGATAATTTTATTTCTGTTAATATCCATCCTAAAGCTTCTATGGAAAAGTAATAATCATGTTGTTTAGCAATTTCTAGAAACTGCTGAGGAGTTTTAGACGATAATAACTCTTCCCGCAAAGTTGGTGTTTTTTGTGCTATCGCCAAAAAATCCCAAATTTGTTGTTTCGTAATCATCACCCAGACGATTTCTTCTTCAGTGAAAAAATAATTATTTTCTGCGGCTACTTGGATAAACTGCGCTAAGTTATTAGTTTTTAGGAGATGGTTTTTTAAAGATGGTGTTTGCTCTAATGCGGATAAAAAGCCAATAATTTTTTCCCACGTGAATAGATTAAAATTCTGGTAATTTTTTACTTTTTCTTTCCAAAAAGAGTAACTCTCTTCTCTGTAAAAAAAATCCCAAATCTGATACATTAATTGCTCATCCTATAGTGCTAAATTAGATAAAATACCTCAATGATTTACAAACCAAACCGGTCACGGGGACAGGTAAGATACCCATCCCACTTAATTAACTCATTAATTAGAACAAATACCTTCCTCCCTTGCAGCTTGTTGCACCGCAGCAGCAACCGCACTAGCAACTCGTTTATCAAAAACAGAAGGAATAATATGTTGGCGGTTTAAATCGGAAATATTAACCAAAGAAGCGATCGCATTAGCCGCTTCTAAACACATATTAGTAGTAATCCTCCTCGCCCGACAATCTAAAGCTCCACGAAACACCCCTGGAAACGCCAGGACGTTATTAATTTGGTTGGGGTAGTCACTCCTTCCCGTAGCCATGACGGCGACGTTTTTAGGGGCTAATTCTGGCTGGATTTCGGGAATAGGATTGGCCATAGCAAAGACGATGGCCTCTTTTCTCATTCCTTGAACCATTTCCGGTGTCAAAACTCCCGGCGCACTGACACCAATAAATACATCCGCCCCTTGCACTGCACCAGCTAAAGTTCCCTGGGCTTTAACGGCAAATTCCAGCTTTTCTGGGGTTAAATCGCTGCGATTTGTGGAAATAATACCTTTAGAGTCGCACATCAAAATCGTTTCTGCACCGGCTTTGCGGAGTAACCGAGCAATGGCTACCCCGGCCGCACCAGCACCATTAATAACAATGCGGACATCTGCAATGGATTTCTGGACAAGTTTCAGAGAATTAAATAAGGCTGCTAAGGTGACAATTGCTGTCCCATGTTGATCATCATGGAAAATCGGTATATTTAATTCTGCTTGTAATCTCTGTTCAATTTCAAAACAGCGCGGTGCAGCAATATCCTCCAAATTCACACCACCAAATACAGGAGCGATATTTTTTACTGCTTTGACAATTTCATCAGCATCTTGAGTATCCAAACAGATGGGAAAAGCATCCAGTCCAGCAAATTCTTTAAATAGCATGGCTTTTCCTTCCATGACCGGTAAAGCTGCTTCCGGTCCCAAATTCCCCAAACCTAATACAGCACTACCATCAGTGACGATGGCCACTGTATTCTGTTTAATAGTTAGATTGTACACTTCCTCTGGATTTTCGGCGATCGCTTTACAAATCCTACCGACCCCTGGAGTATAAGCCATTGCTAAATCAGAAACACTTTTGAGAGCAATTCTGCTGACAATACTGATTTTGCCACCGCGATGTAAATTAAATGTACGGTCATAAACATCAATGATCTGAATATCTGGTAATTCTTTTACCCCTTGCACTATGGTTTCTGCGTGTTCTGTACTGGCAGCATCAACTGTCACATCACGTATAGATTCTTGACGATTTTGTGCAATTAAATCAATTTGTCCTAGATTACCACCTGTGGCCGCGATCGCTTGGGTAACAGATGCTAACATCCCCACTCGATTGGGAATTTGTAACCGCAGGGTGATACTAAAGCTAGAATTAGGAGTTAGATTTGTCATGAAGCTAATTTTGATTTTAAATTTTAGATATTATATGCAATTGCTACTATCAAATTTGATATTTTTACCCCCGCCCCCAATAGCATTTCATCCTCCCAAAACTTACAAAATCAAAACCTAAACACCATTCGGCTGGCGCTCACGGGACACCCAAAAAGTTTTTAGGTTTTGGTGTCTTTTAATCTCAGTATTAAAGACAATTGGGGGATTTTCGATAAATCAATCCCCCCTAGCAACGGAGATGATCAATCTTCCTCTCCAGGAACAACTGCCAATTCGCTCTTGAGATTTTGCAATTGCTCTAGCAGAGAATCTACTTCTGCTTGTAAGTTCATGAACTTGACTTGCTGATCGTCTCGATAATAAGCCTTAGTTAACCTCTTGACTAGGTTAACATGAGATTCGCATTCGGAAACACTGGATGACATAGTAGACATAGTTATTGACATTACAAACTTAACTCACACCATTAGTTATAATTATTATAATTGTAATATGCCAATCATGCTCACCTCTAGCTTTGTTAAAATATTGTTTAGTTTTCATCATATACTCTAATAAATTACAAATGTGGTGATCATCCTCTCCGCTCTTGGTGAAGATGCCCCACAACTAAGATTATGACTTGAAACCTGGAATACTTGTACTAAAAGCATTCCTCATCCCAAATCCTTAATTAATAAATTTTGAATCCCGTGACTTTGAGCCTGTCTGCTGCTAAATCTCATTACCAACCATGGCCAGGGCTAATACAAGCCTATCGTCAATACCTGCCTGTCAGCGAAAAAACCCCCGTGGTGACTCTCTTAGAAGGTAACACACCTTTGATTCCCGTGCCAGCCATCGCCGAACGTATTGGCAGACAGGTGAAGGTGTATGTCAAATATGATGGTCTTAACCCTACTGGTAGCTTCAAAGACCGGGGAATGACCATGGCAATTTCTAAAGCAGCAGAAGCGGGTGCTAAAGCTGTAATTTGTGCCAGCACTGGTAATACCTCCGCCGCTGCCGCTGCCTATGCTAGAAGAGGAGGGATGCGCCCCTTTGTGCTAATTCCTGATGGTTACGTGGCTTTGGGAAAGTTAGCACAAGCGTTACTCTATGGGGCTGAAGTCCTAGCAATTCAAGGTAATTTTGACCGCGCTCTGGAAATTGTCCGAGAAATGGCGGATAAATATCCCATTACTTTAGTAAATTCTGTCAATCCGTACCGCTTAGAAGGCCAAAAAACCGGCGCTTTTGAAGTTGTGGATGCTTTAGGTGATGCCCCCGATTGGCTATGTATCCCCGTGGGCAATGCCGGTAATATTACAGCATATTGGATGGGTTTTTGTCAATATCATCAAGATGGTAAATGCGATCGCCTCCCGAAAATGATGGGTTTTCAAGCCGCTGGGGCAGCACCTTTTGTCCATGGTCAACCAGTCACACACCCTGAAACTATAGCCACAGCCATTAGAATTGGTAATCCTGCCAGTTGGGATAAAGCTGTAGCCGCCCAAACCTCCAGTCAAGGCAGTTTCCGCGCTGTCACTGATGAGGAAATTCTCGACGCTTACCGTCTATTAGCATCCTCAGAAGGCATTTTCTGTGAACCCGCTAGTGCAGCTTCTGTGGCAGGATTGTTACAGGTAAAAGACGAAGTTCCCACTGGTGCGACCGTGGTTTGTGTTCTCACTGGTAATGGTTTAAAAGATCCAGATACAGCCATTAAACACAGTCATGCCCAATTTAAACAGGGTATTGCAGCAGATGTAAAGGCTGTTGCAGAAGCTATGGGATTTTAAGCAAATTTTAGGGTTTGTAACAGGTTTTAAGGATGGAAATAAGCGATTTCCGGCCAGTGCTTCCCTATCGCTTATTCTAAGCTGTTAAGCAGCTAAATTGTACAATCCTAATATGGCTAGATATTGTGGTGCGGGCATCCTGCCCGCTATAATTATACAAATTAAATACAGTACAGCTGATTCTAGGATCTTCTAGACAAAGGCGATGATTTTGCCTTTATTGCAACCCCGTTCTTAAGCTATAATTTATGTAACGAGAATATCACTGACCTTAATCTCAATTTCTGGAAATACTGCACTTTTAATCAAATCATCACCTGTATAGATAAATTCTTCATAAAAGCCTTCTACTAAAGATAAAACTGTAATTTTGTTCTGTACAGGGTCAACAATCCAATATTCAGCAATTCCCCTGGCTGCATATTCAGAACGCTTGAAACGATAGTCTCTGACTTCATTTTCAGTACCAGGAGATACCACCTCTATTGCTATTAATGGTGGTGGCATATCATGGGTAATTGTTCCTCGTTTGGTAGTTTCTAAAGCAGCGCGACATTCTTCACCCAAAACTAATAAATCAGGGATTCGTACCTTAGCCCTACGTCCACTTACCTCCATCATAATCTCTTTATACTTTAATAAATAAAGAGGGACTATTTTAGCCAATTCCAACAATAATCGCATTGATACATCGGAGTTAAAAATTGATTCTGGTGGCATTAAAACTAATTCTCCATCCACTAATTCATAGCGATTTCCAGTACCATCATCATAGGCATAGTAATCTGCAAAGGAAAAATAATTGACTGGTGCTTGAGTAATTTGAACCATAACATAAATATAATTCCATTCCCTTAGTACATCTTACTCCAAAATTTGAGACATTTATCTCCTACAAGTAAGTTGGCATAAAAAAACCAAACTGGGTAAAGAAATGTAAAATCGCTGAAAACCTCTTGACTTTTGCCTAATGCTATAACGACAATTTTTAACGCCAACCTACTTAATCAATATCGGAAATCATGAATAATGCCTAATTCTCCTAAACACTTTTCTATCACAGATGATGCTTCTACACCTAGATTAAAGCGTTTACGTCAACTTAGTAAAATATTAGATAATATCATTACCATTCCCGGCACAAAAGTGGGAATCGGTTTAGATCCCATCATGGGATTATTACCTTTATGTGGTGATACACTAGGACTAATATTTTCCTTTTATATTATCATTGAAGCCGCACAATTGGGCGTATCTACAGCCACATTAGGAAGGATGGTCATAAATGTGATTATTGATTCCTTATTTGGTGCTATTCCCATGTTAGGAGACTTGTTTGATTTTGCCTGGAAAGCTAATAATTATAATATCATTTTATTAGAAGAAGCCTTAAAAGATCCTCGCAAAAACAAAAAAGCAAATAAATCCTTTATCCTCCTGTTGATTATCGGCTTATTTCTGATTGCCATTGTCTTAATATCCATCCCCGTGATATTAATAAGAATATTATGGCAAGTGATCACTGGTAGTTAAATTACTCCTACATAAAATTATGAAAGATTGGTGGCAAGATAATTTTCCTCAAGGACGGCAAAATCTGACTATTACTGATTCCCAAGGCTATGCTGTTCAAATAGCTTATGGTGAAAAAGGTACAGGTAAACCACTTATTTTATTACATGGTTTAGGCAGTTGGAGTTATAATTGGCGACATAGTATTGAACCATTATCACAACATTTTCGAGTAATTTGTTGTGATTTCAAATGTTTTGGTTTTTCGGAAAAGCCCGTATCTCGTCGAGAAGAAAATGGACATCAAATTATTGAATTAAAACGCATTATTCAGGCTTTATGTGATGAACCACCGATAATTGTGGCCGAATCAATAGGGGCATTAATTGCTTTAGGATTAGCAGGTGTCAGTCCTCATTTAATCGGACGGTTAGTAGTCATTAATGCTCCTATTTTCACAGAAACATTACCTCATTGGGCTATGGATTTATTAGCACAAACACCAATAGAAATTATCCATGCAATTGATAATTTACGTCTTGCATATTGGTTTGCACCTTTAGTCAGAGAAGTGATGGGAACAGAAAGACGCAAGGTATTATATGATCCGTCATTATTAACAGCAGAAGATATTTATTGGATTACTTACCCATTTATTGAAATTCCTGGAACTGTAGTTAAAGTTGCCGAAGAATTACAAATTGCTGCCAAAGAAATCGAGAATTTCCGCACAAATCAGCCTAATATTTTGAGTAATATTCAAAAAAATCTCAAAAATATTCAATGTCCAACTTTAATTTTATGGGGTGATCAAGATAGTTGGTTTCCTGTTAGTCATGGAGAAAAATTACATCAATACCTACCTAATTCTCGTTTACAAATTTTGCAAAATTGCTATCATGATGCCTCCACTGGTGCTGCTGATGTTGTCAATGCAGCAATTTTGCAGTTTTTAAAAGATACTAATTAGTAATTAAGTAGATGAACGAAAAAAACCAACATAAGCAACAAAAAGTAAAGTTGCGCCAAACCTTTTCCCTGTCACCTATAATCACTAATCACCTACAGTAAATTCTTAACCTACTTAGAGCCAAATTTAAGATTTGCTTTAAAGCTAACCACATAAAAATTGGGATAGTTTTACTGTAGCGACTAAATAGTCTTAATGGTTCTTGAATCAAACGATATAACCACTCACAACCTAAATGACGTATCCAATAAGGCGCTCTTTTATAACTTTCTGCAAAGACAGGAAATGCCCCTCCCAAACCAATCATCACAGCCTGAATTTTGTTTTTGTGTTGGTTCATCCATAACTCCTGTTTTGGACATCCTAAAGCCACTAAAACTATTCCTGCCTCACTATCATGAATCTTTTTGATAATAGCTTCATTCTCTGCGTGTGTGAGTGGACGAAATGGAAAAGGCTCCATGCCAGCAATTTTTACATTTGGAAAGACACACTCTAACTTCTTTCTCATTTTCTCTAGAGTTACTTCATCAGCACCTAAGAAAAAAAGATGAATATTTTTTAGTGGAGTTAATTTACACAAAGATAAAAGAATATCCATACCAGCAACGCGGTTTTGAGCATATACACCCATTAATTTTAACATCCAAACCAGCGGCATTCCATCAGGAGTCACAATATCTGCACTCTTTAAAACAGCAGCAAATTCAGGATACCAATAAGACTCTACCAACATATGAGTATTAGCTACACAAATAACTTTGCTAACTTTATTCATCGCCCATTCTAATATGATATTTATTTGTACCTCAAAAGGTAAAGCAGTAACAGGAGAGCCAATAATATCAATTTTGACAGATGTTGTTGAAACTTCAAATTCTAGAGATGAATTTAAGTATTGAATTTGATTTTTTGTAGTTAGCATATTTTTATTTATATTGTTGAATTATAAAAATTTTAGATATCAAACTAAATTCCTATATACAGCACTTTCTGGTGTTATGAGGTACACCACGGGCGGGCAAGATGCCCACCCCACAAGAGTTTTATTATTAAAATTTGTACCTCATAGCAATGGAATCTGCTGTATCTATATATTATCTATCAATAGCGATCGCACCCAACATAGGAGTAGAGGAGAAATTTAATTGCTCTAATGATTTGGCTAAAATAGAAAGATTTGTTTTACCTATTCTTATAGCCAAAATACTTCCGTCTATGTATTTACTCAGCAAATTAGTATCTGCAAAACCTGATAGATGCGGTGTATCATATATGATTAAATCAAAATTTTGTTTAAATTGTTCTGTCAAGTTTTGCATCTGAGAAGATGACAGTAAAATTGTGGGATTTGGAGGAATTTCTCCAGCAGTTAAGATAAACAAGTTATGCTCTAAAGATGATTTTCTCATATCTTTTGCCATCCCTTTCCTCATATCATAATTTTTTTCTCCGATATTGCTACTGTTTGTGTGTATCACATTCTCAAAATTTAGTCCTTCAGCAATCAGATTGCTTAATCCTTTTGTATTGGGTAAGTCTAACATTTGATGGATACTAGGATGACGCAAATTTGCATCTACTAACAACACCCGTTTACCCAGTGCGGCTGCTGTCTGAGCTAGGTAAAAAGCAATTGTTGATTTACCATCTCCAGGAGCAGCGGAAATCACTGCTAGAGAACGGAGAGAACTATCACCATCTAAAAAGGAAATATTTGTATAAATAGAGTGGAAAGATTCCCAAAAGTTTGAGCTATTCTGTTTGCGCTCCAGCTTACCATTTTTTGCTAACCTAATATGAGGAATATTCCCTAATATTGGCAATTTAATTTTGTCTTTAACTTCCTCAAACTCATAAAAGACGTTGTTGAGCTTATCTATAATCAAAGCAAATCCTGTGCTTAATAATAATCCCAAAATTGTTCCTAAAATTAAATTTTGTATCATACTTGAGGCAATATTTTTAGGCTGACTAGGAGGGGTAAGTATCTGCCAAGGTATCTGCTTTTGAGCCGAGTCTATGCGTAATCTTTCCCGTTCTGTTAAAAAGCGATTAAGATTATCAACAGAAATTTTTAATTGTCGTTCTAAATCATCTTTTTGACGAATAATAAAGGGAAAGTGTTTAATTTGTTGTCCCACAGAAATTTCAGCTTGATTAAGAGATTGGATTTCTGTTTTTAATACCTCAATTTGTTTATTGATCTCAAGGAATTTTTGAATTTCTCGCAGACGAGCCGAATTTGGTGTCACTGAATCCAAGGAATTCATTTTTGTGTTTGACAACGTTATTCCCAAAAGTCGCCGTTTTTGTCTGCCTACTAAATCCAGTAAATTTTGTTTTTGAATCAGCAGAGTTTGAATATTGGGACTATTTTCTGTATATTCAGATGATTTTATAGCAATTGTAGTTTCTATATCTTGCAGTTGAATTAATAGCTTTTGGTAATCAGGAGATTCACTCAATATGGAAATAGCCTCTGCTTCATCAGTTTCCAGTCTCAACTGTTTTTGCAGACTAGTATACAGTGTTTTACTTCTAGCTAATTGCATTTCTGTATTTAGCCGTTTCTGTACAATTTGGTTAAATTGACTAGCAAGTTCCTGTCCTTGAACTTCAGCATTAAGTAGTCCATATTTTTGCCGAAAAAGTTGTAGTTGTGATTGAATATTTTCTACTTTTCTTAGTAATTGAGGTAATTGTTTTTCAACAAATTTAATTGCCAATTTAGTTTCTGTTTGGCGTTCATCTAAACTGTATTTTAAGTATGAATCAGCTACTTGATTTAATACAAACAAAACTTTTTTAGGGTTCGGATCTTGGTAAGTAACTTCTAAAATTTGAGTATTAGGTAGGATTTTGATATTAAGTTCCGGTGCGCTGCTATCTGGGTAATACATCTGCACTTTTTGAGTGATAGGATATATCAATTTAGGACTTTGTAAAATATTCAACTTAGTTTCATCTATTTTGTTAGAATCACCTCTGTTATATCTATCGTCTTGGGCTACTTTATCTTCAGCTGTTATCGGTTCAGTTAAAAGTCTAAATTGGGAGACATAAATTGGCGGTTTATTCAAAGCTAATCCTACACTAGCAAATGTAAAAGTGGTTATTCCGATGGCAATTATCATGATTCTGCGACGAATAACCGCCAATAATTTACCTAAGTTTAATCCACCTTCATTACTTTCTTCTGACTGAACTGTTTCAATCAAAGGTGTAGATTCATGTTGCTGTTTATCATAGGTAGTTTTTATCATCTCCAACCTTATATAATATAGTTTCTACTTTATTTTTAACTCGATATTGCAATTAAATTAAATACAGGACTTGCAGATTTAACTGATTTGTAAATTAACACTATTTTATTAGTTGTAGTGGACAACTTGGCAAAATCTCTGTCAGGTTTCATTTTACTAGATACATTATAGCATTTCCCCTATTCGTGATGCACAAAGTTTTTTATTTTTAGGGAAGAGCAAACAGGGAATTATTAACAGCGAATAAATTAGTATATAGGACCTTAGATAGAGATTTCCTATATTGATAAATTTGTCAAGAGATAAGTTACATTTTCTTGGAATATTTATAATTTAACTGTTTTTGCTCAAAAGCTGTAAAGTTTGTGTAAATTTAAGTAAAAACGGGAAATTAGATATTGACTTTGATCTTTAACTATCATTTAATTGCTTTCAATCTAGTATTTCTCAATTCAGATACATCACTCGATGAGTATAGTTTTTTTGCCAAAGAGAGATATTAAATTAAAGTAGATTTTTATGGTTCAGCATGGATTTTAATTATCAAAGGTAAACGAAAATGGCGATAGCTGATAATGTTAGATTAGGTCAAAACGTGATCATTTTTCATCCTCACCTTGTCAACCTTTACGGTTGTGAAATTGGCGATGAAACTAAGATTGGTAGCTTTGTGGAAATCCAGAAAAATGTCATAGTTGGAGCTAAATGTAAAGTTTCATCACACAGTTTTATTTGTGAGGGCGTGATCATCGAGGATGAAGTATTTATTGGTCACGGAGTTATGTTCACCAATGATCTTTATCCTCGTGCAACTAATCAAGACAGTAGCCTAAAAAACGAAACTGATTGGTCTGTAATTAAGACTTATGTAAAACGCCGTGCCTCTATTGGTAGTAATGCCACAATCTTACCAGGAGTTACAATTGGTGAAAATGCCATAGTTGGGGCTGGAGCAGTTGTAAACCATGATATTCCCGATTATACAATTGTCGTGGGAGTACCAGCAAAGATCATCGGTAATGTTCCTCATCTGGATGGCTTTTTGCATAGTAGCTTATTAACGAAATCAGATAATATTTCAGTTTTTAAAGCTATTAAAACCGAGTTTTAAAACAATATCTTTACCAAATTGAAATCCTAAATAACTTTTGCCAACTTGTCTACCATAAACCATGCAACTATGTTACTTTACAACATATCAAAAAAATTTCCTTAAATTTAGCGAAGGTATTGTTAACAAGATTGCTTGTAATCATCACTCTTCAATTGTCATTGGTGCTTATTTTCAAAAAATAAAGTTCTGTAAAACTTACTATTTATACGTGGAGATTCCATGACAAACACTCATGCTCACTCACGGTTGGCCTTTGATCCAAATATTTACAATACCTCCATCCATCAGCAAAGTCAGGCAATTAATACAATCAAAATTGGCGTGATTGGTTATGGCTATTGGGGTCCAAATTTAGTCCGCAGCTTTGCTGATTTGCCAGGAGCAGAAGTTATAGCAGTTAGTGATTTTCAACTAGATAGACTCGCTAAGGTGCAATCTCGATACCCAGCTATCAAGTTAACAACAAATAGTCAAGACTTACTTA
The DNA here is from genome assembly GCA_046070105.1 of Dolichospermum sp. Taxonomy (GTDB): domain Bacteria; phylum Cyanobacteriota; class Cyanobacteriia; order Cyanobacteriales; family Nostocaceae; genus Dolichospermum. The sequence continues at coordinate 12,250 of JBJUHT010000115.1, read as the reverse complement.
CAGATCCGAGCATTGATGCGATCGCCATTGCTACACCAGTTTCTACTCATTACGATTTAGCCTTAGCAGCTTTGCAAGCCGGTAAGCACGTATTAGTCGCCAAACCAATGACTGTTTGTTCTCAACACGCAGTTAGACTAATCGCCGAGGCTCAAAAACGTAATTTAGTTTTGATGGTAGATCACACTTTTGTTTATACAGGTGCTGTGCGGAAAATGCAAGAACTGGTAGCGACAAAGGTTATCGGCGATATCTATTATTATGATTCTGTGCGTGTCAACTTGGGATTATTCCAACATGATGTCAATGTAATCTGGGATTTGGCAGTTCATGACCTCTCGATTATGGATTATGTATTACAATCAAAGCCTGATGCCGTATCTGCTACAGGCATGAGTCACATTTCTAGCGAACCAGAAAACATTGCCTACTTAACTTTATTTTTTGAGAATAACTTGATTGCCCATATTCATGTCAATTGGCTCGCACCAGTAAAAGTGCGGCGGATACTGCTGGGTGGTAGTCAAAAAATGATCTGTTATGACGACTTAGAACCGAGTGAAAAAATTAAGGTGTACGACAAGGGAATTACTGTGAATGACAGTCCTGAGAACGTTTACCAAATGTTGGTGGGTTATCGCACAGGTGATATGTGGTCTCCCAAGTTGGATATGACGGAAGCTTTACAAACTGAAGCATTACATTTTATTGATTGTATTCGCCAAGGGAATCGCCCCATCACAGATGGAGCAGCAGGACTGCGAGTAGTGAAAATTCTCGAAGCTGCTACCCAATCTATTAAACAGCAGGGACGATTAGTTAAACTGAATTTGGCAGAGGTAGCAGGATGATTCCATTTGTAGACTTGAAAGCTCAGTATTTGACTATTAAAGACGAAATCCATGTCGCTATCTCTCAAGTTCTCGATAGTACACAATTTATCTTAGGACATGAGGTAGCAGCCCTAGAGCGGGAATTTGCTCACTACTGTAGTGCCGATTATGGCATTGCTGTAAATACAGGTACTAGCGCTTTACATCTAGCCCTACTAGCTGCTGGTATTGCTCCTGGTGATGAAGTAATTACTACACCTTTTACCTTTGTGGCTACTGTAGCCGCCATTGACTATACCGGAGCTAAGGCTGTTTTTGTAGATATTGACCCTGTTTCTTTAACTATAGATGTCACTAAAATTGAAGCGGCTATTACGGAGCGCACTAAGGCAATTGTGCCAGTACATTTATATGGTCAACCAGCGGACATGGATCCCATTTTAGACATTGCTCGCCGTTATGGTCTCATTGTGATTGAGGATGTTGCCCAGGCACACAGGGCTGAGTATAAGGGGCAACGAGTTGGTAGTATTGGCGACTTAGGTTGTTTTAGCTTTTATCCAGGCAAGAATTTAGGGGCTTACGGTGAGGGAGGGATGGTAGTCACTAATAACACCAAATATGCCCACACCATAAATATGCTGCGTGACTGGGGACAAGAACGTAAATATCACCATGTTCTCAAGGGTTATAACTACCGCATGGATGGGTTACAAGGGTCAATTTTGCGGGTTAAATTACGCTATTTAGATGATTGGACTCAGGCTAGGAGAAATCACGCTGCCCAGTATGATCAACTACTAGCAAAGGCAGATGTGATCACTCCTACGGTGATGTCCTATAGCTATCACGTTTATCATATTTATGCAGTGCGTTCAAGGTCACGGAATATACTACAACAGAGGTTACATGAGCAACAAATTCAAACGGGCATTCACTACCCGATTCCTCTACATTTGCAACCAGCTTACGCAGATTTAGGATATAAAATAGGTGATTTTCCCCACTCAGAACTAGCAGCTAAGGAAGTGCTTTCACTGCCTATGTATGCAGAACTGACACCAGAGCAAATACAAACTGTTAGTCTCAACATAAGTGAGAGCATACTATGTCTGAACCGCTAAAAAATAGAATAGTGCAAGCTGTACATGGCTCTCAAGACTTAAAACCAGATCCGCAATTTGAACTAGAAATGGCAGCATTTTTCCGCCATCAATATAGCCATCAGGATTTAATGGAATTGTATACTCGTTTTATTTTAGGCGAGAGTGATTTTAATTTCTTGATGCGGCGAATTATTTGCCGCGCCATAGCCTGTAAATTTGGGTATGGTGTTCATATTGGTAGTAGTGTAGGTTTTAAGCATTTAGAAACGTTTGAAATCGGCGATCAGGTATTTATTGGTTCACAAACTTACATCCAAGGGCGGTTTGATGGTAAGTGCAGCATCGGTAATTATGTTTGGATTGGACCACAGAGTTATTTTGACGCTCGGAATTTAATTATTGAAGATTACGTAGGCTGGGGTCCAGGTGCAAAAGTCTTGGGTTCAACTCATACGGGATTACCAATTGATGTTCCCATCATTAAAACAGACTTAGAAATCAAACCAGTAAAAGTGGAAACAGGCGCGGATATTGGCATGAATGCGGTGATTCTGCCTGGAGTCACAATTGGTAAAGGCAGCATTGTTGGTGCTGGAGCAGTTGTAACTAAGAATGTACCACCCTATGCCATTGTCGCAGGTGTTCCTGCTCAGTTTTTACGCTGGCGAGAAGGATTTGAACAATCGGAGAACATAGAAAATGCAGTATAAACGAATTTTAATTACAGGTGGTGCTGGTTTAGTAGGTTCTCATATTGCTGATTTACTTGTGAAAGAGGGAGTATCAGAAATTGTTGTCCTCGATAATTTTACACGCGGATGCCGTGATAACTTAGCTTGGACACAAGCCAATGGTCCATTAGTGATTGTTGAGGGAGATATCCGCGATCGCCAACTTCTTACTGATATCATGCCAGGTGTGGATATAGTCTTTCATCAAGCTGCCATTCGGATTACCCAATGTGCCGAAGAACCCCGTCTAGCTTTGGAAGTTCTGGCAGATGGCACTTTCAATGTTCTGGAAGCAGCAGTCACAGCCGGGGTAAAAAAGGTAGTCGCAGCTTCTTCAGCTTCAATCTATGGTATGGCAGAGAATTTTCCCACAACTGAATCTCATCATCCCTACAATAACCGCACTCTCTACGGTGCTGCAAAGGCGTTTAATGAGGCTTTATTTCGCAGTTTCTATGAAATGTATGGTCTGAATTATGTAGGATTACGCTACTTCAATGTCTATGGACCTCGCATGGATATTTACGGTGTTTACACTGAAGTATTGATTCGCTGGATGGAGCGAATTGTTGCCGGACAGCCACCCCTAATTTTTGGCAATGGTGAGCAAACAATGGATTTTGTTTATATCGAAGACATCGCTAGAGCTAACATCTTGGCTGCTAAAGCTGATATTACAGACATGGTTTTCAATATTGCTAGTGGTATAGAAACTAGCTTAAATGATTTAGCCTATAGTTTACTGAAAGTGATGGGATCTGATCTCCAACCAGAATATAAACCAGAACGTCAAGTTAACCCCGTGCAGCGCCGACTGGCAGATGTGAGTAAGGCCAAGCAGTTATTGAATTTTGAAGCACAGGTATCTCTAGAAGCAGGGTTATCTCGCTTGGTTACTTGGTGGCACAAACAAAAGCTAACAAAGGAAATAAGCCATGTCTAAGCAGATGCAAAATATCCCCATTGCTAAACCTTGGCTTAGTGAACCAGAAGCAGAAGCGGCCAAACGCGCTATCATGTCCCGTTGGGTGACTCAAGGACCAGAAGTTGCCGGATTTGAACAGGAATTTGCAGCTTATGTAGGGTCAAAATATGCTTGTGCTGTTTCTAATTGCACTACGGCTTTGCACTTAGCACTGTTAGCGGTGGGTCTGCGGCCAAAAGATGAGGTTATTACTGTCAGCTATTCTTATATTGCGACTGCTAATAGCATCCGCTACTGTGGCGCGATTCCAGTCTTTGTGGATATTGAACCACAGACATACAACATCAACCCGGTTTTAATTGAAGATGCTATTAATGAACGCACTCGTGCTATTCTTATCGTTCATCAGATGGGAATGCCTTGCGACCTCAAGGCTATTTTAGATATCGCCCGCCGCTACAATTTACCAGTAATTGAAGATGCAGCTTGTGCCATTGGTAGCGAGATTCTCTGGGATAGACAGTGGGAAAAAATCGGCAAACCCCATGGCGATATCGCTTGCTTTTCCTTTCACCCCCGCAAGGTAATTACCACAGGTGACGGGGGGATGATTACTACTAGTAATCCTGCATGGGATCAACAATTTCGCCTCTGGCGACAACATGGAATGAGTGTCCCTGATACTGTGCGTCACAGAGCCAAACAGGTGATTTTCGAGACTTACCATGAGTTGGGCTACAACTACCGCATGACTGATATTCAGGCCGCAGTCGGACGGGAACAACTCAAACGCTTACCGGAAATTCTGGAACGCCGTCGTTATTTAGCACAACGATATCATGAGCAGTTGGCAGATATACCTGGATTGAAGTTACCAACAGAACCAATTTGGGCGAAAAGCAATTGGCAAAGTTATTGTGTACGTCTTCGTGATAGTTGCAATCAGCTTCAAGTTATGCAGGTAATGTTGGATGCTGGAGTTTCTACTAAACGGGGAATTATGTGCGCTCACCGAGAACCAGCATATCAGATAGAAACTTGGTCTTGTGGTAGCGATCATTTAACTGAAAGTGAAAAAGCACAGGATGATGCTATTTTGTTGCCTTTATTTCATCAGATGAACGAGCAAGAGCAAGATATTGTAGTCAATGAACTAAAAGCTACCTGTCAATTAAATCCAGATATAGAAATTCAAAATCAGTATATTGTATGGAGACATTAACTAGCAATAGACTCAACGTTCACACAGAAGAAAGTAGCCTTCTAATTCAACAAAATTTTCAGGAATTCCGTAACCTAGTTGCTCAGGCAAAGAATTATGTAGAGAGTGGCGAGTATACTATGGCCACTGTATATGCAGAAATGGCTGCTGCATATGCAATGGTGAAGCATTGTGGTCTTTTTGTCAGTCCCGAACTTGAGCGCATTTTGGTCAAAATCGCACAAAAAACTATAAAAAGTAACTCTTATCCCGGTAGGAGTATACCTTTATATAAAAACCACAGAAATGTCTTGCACGTTGCTACTTCCGCATCAGGTATTGGTGGACATTCCAGAATGATCTGGCGTTGGATTCAGCAAGATAATGGATCTTCCCACTCCCTTGTATTAACGCGGCAAGCACCAAATGAGATACCAAAAGCCCTGAAAGAAGCCGTGATCAATAGCAGCGGCAAGGTATTATCGGTGCTGAACAAAGGAAGCGATGATCTTATCTCTTGTTCCCAACGTCTACGGGAAATTGCTGCTGGAGCAGATTTGATCGTGCTTCATATCTCCCATCAAGATGTTATTCCCATAATTGCCTTTGCAAACAAGGAGCAATCTGCACCGATTCTCTTCCTAAATCACTCTGATCATATGTTCTGGCTAGGAGCTAGTATTAGCGATATAGTGATTAATCTCCGTCAGTCGGGAATGACTTTATCACATACCCGCAGAGGAATAGAGGCCGAGCGTAACGTACTGCTTCCTATCATTTTAGAACCTACTCAAAGAACACTGTCTCGTGCAGAAGCTAAGCAACAGATTGGTATTCCTGAAAATAGTATCTTGTTACTTTCGATTGCTAGAGCACCTAAATACAGGACTATAGATGGAATAACTTTTGCTGATGCACATTTACCATTATTGGAAAAATATCAGCAAGCTATTCTAGTCGTTATTGGTCCAGGTAATGGTAACGAAAATTGGTCAGCAGCTATTCAGAAAACCCAAGGGAGAATTCGAGTCATTCCTGAAACTGAAGATACTGCTGTTTTTTACCAAGCTGCTGATATCTATGTGGATTCCTTTCCTTTTTCCTCAATTACATCGCTTTTAGAGGCTGGGAGTTACGGTTCACCTTTAGTTAGCCAATATCCTTATCCCTCAGATGCGTACAAAATTCTTGGTGCTGACGCGCCAGGTCTGACTGACAATTTACTTCTGGCAACTGATCTCAATGACTACACAGAAATTCTCTCAAATCTGATAGCAGACGAACAATTCCGCCTATCTTTGGGGGAGAGAAGCAAAGCAACAATTACAAATTTCCACACAGGAAATAACTGGCAGCGTTATTTAGAAGAAATATACGCTCGTTCTGCAAATATAGCTAAAATTAATATAGCTTTAAACTCAACAAATGATCAGATGTTTATTGAAGAGCCGGATGTTTTTATGCTGCCTATATATGGCGAAGATGTCAATCTAGATTGGTATATCCGCCTAATGCCAATTAATCAAAGATGGCAGCATTGGATTAAAGTAGCTAAAAAGTATAATTGGCGTAAAAGTATAATCCTATTGCTACCACAGTGGCTGACTATATATTACAAACCTTTGAAAATGACCTTCCGCAGTTTTTTGAGATTGATTTTGCATACTATGTACTGAAGAACCGAAATTAACCACTGATGAATCATTTTATAGCCAAGGTTTTATATATTACAAAAGGAAATCACAAATCACTCCTACAAATGCTTTTTTTATTCATGCTGATTTCCGGGTTAGAAGTTTTTGGAACTGGCATAATTAGTCCTTTCATTACCATTGCTGTTAATCCAGATGCTATCCAAAATATTTACTGGTTAGATGTAATTTACAACCAGTTGCATTTAAACTCCCAAAGGCAATTTTTGATTTTTCTAGGATGCTTCGTTATTATTGCCTTTTATCTAAAAGCATTTTTGGCTTTTAATGCTCAAAAAACAGTGTTCAAATTTAGCTCTGACTTAAAAAGAGAACTATCTTGTAAACTGTTAAAAGCATATATCGAAGCTCCTTATAGCTATCATTTGCAGATTAATTCAGCAACGCTGATTCAAAATCTCATTAACACAACAGATGCAGTCTCTATTGGTGTAGTATCTACGTTTTTGACGTTGATTTCCAATACTGTAATTGTCATAGCATTAATGCTACTTTTAATCAAAACCAATGCGATCGCCTTAATTATCATTACTGCGTTGCTATTTATTGCTTTTGGTTTATTATATCCAATCAAAGATCGTTTAGCTCGTTGGAGCAAAGAAGGATTTCATGCTTATGGTGAGATGATTCGGATTACAAATCATGGACTAGGGAGCTTGAAAGAAACTCGTGTAATTGGTTGCGAATCCTATTTTGAATATCAGATGGAGCAGCAGTCAAGAATTTACGCCAAAAGTACCACTTTAACCTCAATTCAAATGGCTCAACTTAGCGAAGTGGTTGACCAACTTCCAGAAGGAGTGAAAACTATTATTGGTGAACGGGGAGTTCTTTTATCAGGAGGACAACGTCAAAGAATTGGGATTGCACGGGTACTTTATCACGAAAGAGAAATATTGGTTTTTGATGAAGCAACTGCCGCTTTAGATACTGAAACAGAACATCTAATTACTCAAGCAACAAAAGCTTTAGCTGGTAATAAGACAATCATTATTATTGCTCATCGTCTTTCAACAATTGAGCATTGCGATTGTATTTATCAACTTGAAAAAGGTCGAATTATCAAATCAGGTAGTTATCAAGAAGTGATTACAAAAAGATAAGGAATTAGGTCTATTTATTCAAAAAGAATTGAACATGAAAATAGCTTATGTTACTAATTTTGATACAAGAACTTTAAGCAATATGTGGTCTGGCACAGGCTATTATATTGCTCAGGCACTGCAAAAGCAATCTATACCTCTTGATTATATTGGACCATTAGAAGATAGATTAGCACTACAATTTGTGAGCAAATTCAAAAGTCGTTACTATAAGTATTTGGGAAAAAACTATATAAAATATATCAATCCATTGATTTTAAAGGACTATGGAAAACAAATTCATCAAAAGTTGAAAAGCATTGAAACTGATATTATCTTTAGTGCCGGAAGTGATTCAATTGCCTATCTTGAATGTGAGCAACCGATTGTTTTTTGGGCAGATGCTACCTTTGCCAATCTCATAGATTTTTACCCTGGGTATAGTAATCTCTGTCAAGAATCACTCCAGAATGCTCATTTGATTCAGAGTATGAGTTTAGAAAAATCTCATTTAGCAATTTACTCTTCTGACTGGGCTGCCCAAACAGCTATTAACTATTACAATGCCGATCCTGATCAGGTAAAGGTTGTACCTTTCGGAGCAAATATTGAAAATTCTTTAACTATTCATGACATTAAAAGTCAGATTGAATCTAGACCAAAAAATCAATGTAAATTGCTATTTTTAGGAGTGGATTGGTTACGTAAAGGTGGTAATATTGCTTTAGAGATCGCTAAAAAGTTAAATAATTTAGGTTTAAATACTGAATTAACAATAGTTGGCTGCCAACCTAATTTAGATGAAAATTTACCTGATTTTGTGAAAGTTCTGGGTTTTATTCCTAAATCTACTTCTGAAGGTAAAAATAAAATATATCAACTCATTGCTGATTCTCATTTATTAATACTACCTTCAATTGCAGATTGTAGTCCTATTGTTTTTTGTGAAGCCAATTCATTAGGAGTACCTTGTATATCTAGAAATGTTGGTGGAATTTCCACAATTATTAAAGATAATTTGAATGGAAAACTATTTTGTAGGGATAGTAATCCTATAGAATATTGTGAATATATATATAATATATTTACAAATTACCATGAATACAAAGAATTAGCTCTTTCTGCTTTTCATGAATATGAATCGCGTCTGAATTGGAGAGTAGCTGGTCAAAAAGTTAGAGATTTGCTCATGACATTAGTATAAAAATTGTAAATATCTTGCACATTATTTCTGTATATCAATCATATAGCAAATTAATATGCAATATAGGACTAATATTTGATTTTTGAACAGAACTCCGTACATACTGACAGCCTTCTTTCCTGTTCCCTGCCTCTACGAAAAATTCATGAATCAAATCGGATCACTATATCAACTATTTGTTAGCATGATCATCAACAATTACAATTATGATCGCTTTCTTACAGAAGCAATCAATAGTGCCATTAACCAAACCTATCCTCATACTGAAATTATTGTTGTTGATGATGGTTCAACGGACAATTCCCGTAATATTATTGCCCGATATGGTCAACGCATCATCCCTATTTTTCAAGAAAACGGTAAACAAGCGGCGGCTTTTAATAGCGGTTTTGCTAAAAGTCAGGGTGATATCATTATTTTTCTAGATGCAGATGATTATTTATTTCCTAATGCAGTTGAAAAAATTGTTGCAGTTTGGAAACCAGAACTTTCTAAAGTTCACTATCGCCTCACAGTTGTTGATACCATTGGTAAATCTCTAGGTTATTCTTATCCCCAAGGATCTGCCCCCCTTACTATTGGAGAAGTATGGAAAATCCTTTTAGATAAAGGTGGATATGTCAGCACTCCCACTAGTGGTAATGCCCTAAATCGTCGAGTGCTGGAAAAATTATTTCCTATTCCTAATGAATATAAACTTACTGCCGATGATTATTTATCTTTTCAAGTTCCTTTTTATGGTGATGTAGGAGCAATAGAAGAACCATTAGGTGCTTACAGAATTCATCATACAAATCAATGGGCATTGGCAAATGTGACGGCGGCTAAATTTCAGCGTTTTGTACGTCACGATTTACAAAACTTTGCCCTTTTAACTCACATAGCAACAACATTCGGCTATCAAGTTCCCACGGATTTAGAACAGCGTTCTATCGGTCGTTTATGGTCGCGGATTATCTCATTACGTCTCGATCCTCAAAATCATCCAGTTCGGTGCGATCGCCCACTCAATTTAATCGCTAACGGAATTTACTGTTTATGGAAATACTCAGATTTTAACTGGCAAAAACGACTTTTTTACAGTCTATGGTTTATTTGGGTCGGGTTAATGCCATTACCTCTAGCAACACCAGCAATCAGATGGTTATATTCTCCCCAACACCGCCCTAAATTAATTGATTGGACAATTACTAAAATGCGATCGCTCATTGCCTAAAAAATTAATCTTTTTTGACCATGAAACCACAAAAATTAAAAGTTCTTTTTATTAGTCATGCCTATATTATCGGTGTCAATCAAGGTAAATTAAATGCGATCTCAAATATTGACAATATTGAAGTCGGTCTTTTGACTCCAAGTAACTGGAAAGCTTTAGAATGGAATCGCCTCATCCCACCAGAAACACCCTACCCCCACATCCGCACCTATTCTGCCCCTGTCTTGTTTAGTAGTCGTGGCGGCGCACATATCTATCCACCTTGGCAAATCTGGCAAGTCTTGAATGATTTTCGCCCAGATATTATCCAAGTTGAGGAAGAAGTATTTTCCCTCTGTGCTTATCAATTTGCCCTCTGGAGCAGATTTACGGGTAAACCCCTAGTGATTTTTGGTTGGGAAAACATCAATCGCCAACTATCCCTTCCCCGGTGCTGGATTTGTCAATTTGTTCTCAATACTGCCAGTGCTATTATCTCAGGTAATCATGATGGGGCGGAAATTATGCGCCATTGGGGTTACAAGGGTTTACTAGAAGTCATGCCCCAAATGGGTGTTGATCCTGAATTTTTCGCACCTCGTCAACAGCACAGCGATCGCCCATTGCACATTGGTTATCTAGGAAGATTAACCCACAGCAAAGGAATAGACTTGATTTTGCTTGCTGCTGATCAGTTACGACAACAAGGTTTTAACTTCCGCATTCTCATTTGTGGATCAGGTGAATATCAAACAGAACTAAAGCAAATATCCCAAAAACATAAACTAGCAGATTGGGTGATCTGGCAGGATGCTATTCCCCACGCCCAAGCACCAGAAATTATCAGTCAATTTGATGTTTTGGTGTTACCTTCCCGCACCACTTCTAAATGGAAAGAACAATTTGGTCATGTTCTCATTGAAGCCATGGCCATGGGAGTTCCTGTAATTGGTTCTGACAGTGGCGAAATTCCTCATGTTATTGGTAGATCAGATTTGATCTTTCCAGAAGAAAATACTCAGAAATTAGCCCGCATACTAGCAACTCTCATTCTTCAACCTCATCAATATCAAGAGATTAGTAATTATTGTCTGCAACGAGTCAATCGCCTTTACACCCACCAACAAATTGCCTATAGTCTTAGTAATTTATGGCAGAAAATTCTAGAAAAAAAACAATTTTATGCGGTAAGCCCTAGGGATTAAAAATCGCGGCTATAAGTAGGTGAGCGGAAAAACCCGACATAAGTAACGAAAAGTAAAGTTGCCCAAAACCTGTTCCCAGTTAAGAGTTCCCTGTTCCCTTGTCATAACGACAATTTTTAACGCCAACCTACTTACAAACGAAGTCCACCTACGCGGACTAAGAGAAAATCAAGGGTTTCAAACCCACTACTTAGATATTTTATGCGATTACTAATTATTCGTAGAGAAGCCAATGTTGCCCATAGTATGGATGTCTATGCTAACAATATCGTCACTGAATTAAAACAAATCCGTCCACATTGGGAAATTATCGAAATTGCTCCCCAACCTTGGAGTAAAAATCAAGAAAACCTATGGCAATCTGGCACAGGTATCCGCAAATATTACGAACGTTATTGGCATCATCCCCAACAAGTTTGTCAGATAGAAGCAGATATTTATCACATTATTGATCATACCAATGCTCATGTTGCCTATTGGTTGAAAAATAAAGGTAAACCTATTATTATTACCTGTCATGACTTAGTGCAGTTTATCTATCCAGAAATTCTCAAAGGACAATGCCGTTTCCTGCTTTGAGTATGACATCTTGGCAATTTTCAGTTCAAGGAATGTGTTATGCTGATTATGTCGTTGCCGTTTCCTCAAATACAGCTAAAGATGTCCATGAAAGATTGGATATTGCATTAGATAAAATTGTCATAGTTCCCAACGGAGTTGAATCCTCTTTTCAAACTTTACCATCCCAAATAGTAAAATCATTTCGTGATAAATATCAACGTTCACCTCAAGAAATTTGTTTACTTAATGTTGGTTCAACCCACCACAGAAAGAATATTATCACTGTTTTACAAGTCTTAAAAACTTTAAAAAAAACAGGTTTTACAGTGCGTCTTTGGCGTTGTGGTGGCAAATTTACACCAGAGCAACTAAACTTTATTCAAGAACACAATCTTGATCAAGATATTCTTGATTTTGGTACTCCTGATCAAAACATTCTCATTCAACTATACAATGCAGCCGATATTCTCTTAGCACCATCTCTTTATGAAGGTT
>JBJUHT010000114.1:0-7374 GCA_046070105.1 Dolichospermum sp. | reverse complement strand
GGTGATCATCCAGAGTTGAAATTAACTGCTATTGCTCCTGTTTTTTCTCATCAACAAACAATTGAAACCTAGATAAGCAGGTTGGGGTTAAAAATTGTCGTTATAACAAGGGAACAGGGAACAGGTTACAGGGAACAGGTTACAGGTTACAGGGAACAGGTTACAGGGAACAGGTTACAGGGAACAGGTTTTGGGCAACTTTACTTTTCGTTTTACCAATTACCAATTACCAATTACCCATTACCCATTACCCATTACCCATTACCCATTACCCATTACCCATTACCCATTACCAATTACCCATTACCCATTACCCATTACCAATTACCCATTACCAATTACCCATTACCCATTACCCATTACCAATTACCAATTACCCATTACCAATTACCCATTACCATCTTCAAAATTTTGCATTTTTAATTACCAGGGTATCTCAATAAGCGTGCTTTTGTCACCTAAAATAGATTGGAGTACCAAATTTTCTATGCCTTCTCACGCTGAATCATGTTTACAGGCTGGTTTAGCTGCCCTTAAACAGGGGAATTACCACACAGCAATAGCTAATCTTGAACCACTGGCCAAAGTTCAAAAACAAGACAAAATTTATTTACAGGCACAAGTTGGGTTAGTTATGTCCTATGCTCGCACAGGTGAGGTCTCTAAAGCGATCGCTCTGTGCCAAAATTTGATTTCTAGTAACCACCCCCAAGTTAAAGAGTGGTCTATACGCGCTCTTAAACACTTACATGAAAGCCAAAAACGGAGTCAAAAATCTTCGTCAAGGCATAATATACATGTTTCCAGTGTCAACCTTTCCCGACAACAGCCGCAAAACGGTTATGTTGGTGCTGATAACCATCACAATATCAAACCAGTGAGCATTTATTGGCGGCAGGCTAGACGAGCTAAAGTATGGCAACCTCTACCTCAGCCCAATTTTATTTACTCACGACTAATTGCCTGTTTGACATTTATAGCACTATTTTGGGTGTGCAAAGAAATGTTTAAACTGGTATTGGGTTTAATTGCTCAAATTCTATATAAATTGCCTTACTCGCAGCCTCCTCAGGTTTTATATCATGATCCTAGTGCCTTGATTTTAGGATTATTTGTGATCCTCATGGTATCATCTCCTTGGTTACTTGACTGGTTACTGGGAAAATTTTTAGCTCAGAAAGAGTTATCCAAAGAAAAATTAAATTCCTACAGTCGGGAGACACTGAGAGTATTACAACGTACTTGTCAACAGCGACACTGGCCTTGTCCCCAACTAAGAATTTTACCAATTTCTACCCCGATGATCATCAGTTATGGCAACTTACCCCGCACAGCAAGAATAACTGTTAGTCAAGGTTTATTAGAACAATTGGCCAATGATGAAATAGCTGCCATCTATGCTTTCACTTTAGGGCAAATTGGGCGTTGGGATTTTATGGTCATGTCCCTAATTTTGTTAGTTACTTTACCATTTTATGGATTATATCAGCAAATATCACTTTGGGGAAATCAATATCACAGTAAAATTTGGCAAAATAAAATTTGTCGTTGGCCAGCTACAGTTTTAGCGACTATTCCCTACGGAATTTGGTGGCTTTTAACTGGTACAGCCTTGCTAAATTGCCGATTAAGGCTTTATCATAGCGATCGCCAAGCTGCGGAAATCACTGGTAATCCCAATGGACTAATTCGGGCTTTACTGAAAATTTCCATTGGTGTCGCTCATGATATCAACCTCAAAGAACATACCAGTTGGCAACTAGAAAGCCTGAATCTCCTCGCTCCTGTTGCCTATCAACATAGCATAGTTTTAGGTAGTATAGCTGGTCATCTACCCTGGGAATCATTTTTCCAGTGGGAAAACTTTCATCCCTATCGCCAATGGTTGACAATTAATAGTAGTCATCCCTTAATGGGCGATCGCATTGAACGTCTTTGTCAAATAGCTCGTAATTGGCATCTAAATACAGAATTATACCAAATAAAACCACAAAAGCCAATTATAATAGATCCTAAATCTTTTTTATTACAAATTGCCCCTTGGTTGGGAATCTCAATGGCTGTTGTCTTGTCCGGACTGATTTGGGGACTTTGGCAAACAGCTTATGCTATGCAGTTGTTAAACTTGAAGTGGATCTATAAAGACTGGTATTTTGTTCTGGGTTTTGTGTTAATTGGCTTGAGCATTGGCATACTAATACAGATAAATGCTTTATTTCCGAAGATTACAGCAGATGTTCAAGTCCACAAAAACGAAAACCTGATCAGCTTACTTGCAGATCCATCCATTTTACCAATTGATAGCATTAAAGTCCGTTTTACTGGTAAACTGTTAGGTCGTCCTGGAATCGCTAATTGTCTAGCACCGGGTCTGATTCTTCAATCTCACCAAGGTGTCATACAATTACATCATCTTCCTGGGCTAGGAAAATCATTCTACCCTCAAGAATTAATTGGTCAGCAGGTTGTTGTTAAAGGTTGGTTACGACGAAAAGGGACTCCCTGGATAGATATCCAAAGTCTAGAAACCCAAGACGGACAAAAAATCAATAGCCCTCATTCTCTTTGGATGCTGGTTATTGCCATTTTAGCTCAAGGCTGGGGTGCTTATATTCTATTGGTGGGTCATTAGTCCGTTGTTATTAGTAAAAAATTTTTCCCCCTGGCATCTTCCCAGAAAATGTGTTTCATGCTACGATGAAATCATAATGTCGGCCTTAGTGCTGTTGGCAGAAAAGTTTCTGCAAAACTAGCTGCATAGGAAATACCATGATAATGTTAAGTAATGGTATTTTATTCTGCGGGCAAGAATTAAGAAGAATGAATTTACTGTGGTGGATAGTTGACTATTAAATTTACAATTCCAAAAATTAAGGTGATATTAACCCACGAGTGCAGTTGTGCTTTCGTGCCAAATCAGCTTGATCCCAACAAAAAACTGTATTCTATAAGTTGATAGTTGGGATTGAAAAAAATGGTTTGTGGTGGTTTTAGTCCATAGTATCTATTCAAAAGCCAAAGCCAATTGATTGTTTTTTGTCTTGCTCTGTTTATCTGTTTATTCCCAATCTGGAGGTATAGTCCCCATGTCAATTCGCTTATATATAGGAAATCTGCCCAAAGAAGAAATAGATCGTCAAGAGTTGCAAGCTGTTTTTGCCGAAGAAGGTGATGCTGTCACCACTAAACTAATTAAAGACCGGAAAACAGGCAAATGTCGTGGCTTCGGTTTTTTGACGGTGAATAATGACGAACAAGCAGATCAAATTATTGAAAAATATAATGGTCATTTGTTTAAAGATACACCCATTAAGTTAGAAAAGGCTTTACCAAGAACTAAAGGTGAGGAAGGTGGTGAAGAACAATCACAAACCCCCAAACCAGTTCTTCAAGGTAGTAGCGCCCCTGTTCCTAGCAGCAATAAAGAAGGCGGCAGCCGGCGGGAGAAAAGTAAGAAATCTCGACGCGGCGGTGGTGGTGGTAGTAGCAGTGCGCGTGAGACTGCTGCAAATGTGGAAACTGAAGCAATTCGTCCAGACCCCCGTTGGGCGGCGGAGTTAGAAAAGCTCAAGGAAATGTTGGCTGCACAAGCTACCAATTAGATTACTACTTGTTTAATGAATACGCTTTAAGAATGATTCTTAAAGCTGTTTAACATACCGACTTCCTGGAAAGCTAGTCTGAAAAGGAAGTTATAGTTAACTTAGCATTGACTACAGCACTTTTAAAGTAAATGGGGTACACCAATTTTAGTAAAACCCATAACCCGACTGGGAATGACTTCCCAGTCTAATAGCAAAAGTCATCTCAAGATGACTAAAATAAGCCCAGGAAGTTTAATAGCAAAAGTCATAAGCTGTTACACAGCTAAATTGTATAATCCTAATATTCTGAATTCTTGTTTAACAGGCAAGATGCCTGTTCCACTTATACAAATTAAATGCACAACAGCTTAACCCACAAAGGTGTTGTAATTACAGCACTTTTGAAGTAAATGGGGTACACCAATTTTAGAAGGTCATTTTAAAAATTGAAGTTCAATCTCTGACTGTACCTCATAAACCCCGAATCTGCTTTATTTTAACATAAATATAATTCATCAATTACCTCTGCAATATCTACAGCACTTCCTGGTGTTATCAGGTACATATCTAGCGGGCAAAATGCTTGCACCACAAGAGTTTGATGATTCAATTTTGACTCATCTCACAAGCACCAAAACGCTGTCATTTTCCAAATATTGAAAATAATAAAACCCATTTATATACATTCTAGTTTGATTGTGCTGTGACTACTCTGACTAGTCAAGCATCTATGTTTGTTAAGGCTGGAAATCATCAGAATTGAGAATTTTTTAAGAAAAATGTAGTTAATGTAACAAAAATTAAGTAAATTTAATAATAGTATAGGTTAACCCTTGTGGTTAAATTAGTACCGTTTAAACATCGTATTGAAGTGATACTTTCGGATATCTAACTTTGTTGTATTTGCTTTGATGGAAATTCTTGTAATCATTTAAAACGTGGAAATCATGAACTAGAAATATAAAAGAATGTGGCATTGGGACTTGAGATAGGTTTTATCATGGACTAACTAGTATATCATGATAAATAACATTTAATCTTCCTCTTTCTATCTATAGAAGGTATTAAATCTAAATATAGAAAGTAGCAGAAGTTAAGGAAGATTTTGGCAATGATTAGGATAAAATAAATATCAATTAGGCAAAGTTAACGATAAAAACACAGATTTCAGTTTAATAAACACGAGTTCAAAACACAGTTCTGTCTTGTCAAAATTAGGAAAATAGCAAATCTATGAAAGCTACCACTAAAAAACACATTGCCTTAATTTCAGTCCACGGTGATCCAGCAATTGAAATAGGTAGAGAAGAGGCAGGAGGGCAAAATGTTTATGTCCGCCAAGTGGGTGAAGCCCTGGCACAGCTAGGATGGCAAGTGGATATGTTTAGCAGGAGAATCAGTGCTGATCAAGAAACGATAGTAGAACATAACTCTAATTGTCGAACTATTCGTTTAACAGCAGGTCCTGTGGAATTTGTGTCAAGAGATTATGGTTTTCAGTATTTACCAGAATTTGTAGATCAGTTAATAAAATTCCAGAAAGAAGCCGGAATTAATTATGATTTGGTTCATACTAACTATTGGTTATCTGGTTGGGTAGGAATGGAATTGAAAAAAAGACTGGGAATTAAACAGGTTCATACCTACCATTCCTTAGGAGTGATCAAATACAAGACCATAGAAAATATTCCGCTGGTAGCAAGTCAACGTTTATTAGTGGAAAAAGAAATATTAGAAACAGTAGAAAGAATTGTTGCCACTAGTCCCCAAGAACAGGAACATATGCGATCGCTTGTTTCCCAAAAAGGGGAAATTGATATTATTCCCTGTGGTACAGATATTCAGCAGTTTGGTTCAGTGACCAGAGAAGCAGCAAGAACCAGATTAGAAATTGATCCAGAAGCTAAAGTGGTTTTATATGTAGGTAGATTTGACCCCCGAAAAGGCATAGAAACCTTAGTGCGGGCAGTAAGGGAGTCTAAGTTCTATGAGTCGCAACAATTACAATTGATTATTGGTGGTGGTTGTACACCAGGTAATAGTGATGCTAAGGAACGCGATCGCATATCAGCAATTGTTAATGAGTTAGGTATGGAGAAATGTACATCTTTACCAGGTTGTTTGAGTCGAGAGATATTACCAGCTTATTATGCCGCTGCGGATATTTGTGTCGTTCCTAGTCACTATGAACCCTTTGGACTGGTAGCTATCGAGGCCATGGCCTGTGGTACACCTGTAGTCGCTAGTGATGTCGGTGGCCTACAATTTACCGTAGTTAATGAAGAAACTGGTTTATTAGTACCACCGCAAAATGTCCCTGCTTTTAATCACGCTATTGATCAAATTCTCAGTGATCATCAATGGCAACAAAAATTAGGAAAAGCGGCTCAAAAGCGTGTTATTGATAAATTTAGCTGGCATGGTGTAGCTAGTCAGCTAGATAAACTATATACCCAATTGTTGCAGCAATCTGTGAGAGAACCCGTATTAGCTGGTAAATAGGCAAAAATGACCAATTACCAATTACCAGATCATTGGTGCATAGTTGTAAGATAGGAAAGGATTAACTAAGCTCCAAAAGCTCTAAACATACTTGCAGTTAGATGGTAAGATGATGGAAGTTCAAGAAATCAAAAAATTCCCTAAACCCAGGAAACCAGACAGTGAATCTCAAAATTTTCAGCACGTTAAGATTCTCGACTGCAACCAACCAGTTTGTAGAGTTATTTGTGAGTGTTGGCACTGCAAACAAGGGATATTATGTGAGGTAGACGTATCATCTTCGCAGTATTTAGAGGTAGAATGTCCAAATTGTGGCAGAAGCGCCGTCAGGTTAATGGCAGAAAAGGTGATTTCTACTACACCTATCCCCTCACCCTGGCAATAAACAGCATTCAGCTTCAACAGATACATAACTGCTGATACTTGGATAACTGATTTTTGTTAAAGGATGTTTTAAAAGAAAATGGCCATTTATGGCTAATCTTGACAAACATCCTCTAAAACAAATTTACAGCACTTCCCGGTGTAGAGTATACTTATGTAGTGGGCATCTTTTAGGTATAAACTGTAATATATTGATATGCTTCCTCTAGTGTCAAATTTAATTCATAATCATTGAACTTATTATAGCACTTCCCGGTGTTATGAGTTACTTGTGTAGCGGACAAGATGCAGTACAGCAAGAGTTTCATGATTCAACTTTGACTCTTCTCACAAGTGCCAAAACGCTGCATTAAAACATAGTTTAAATTTGTAATTCAAATCCTGGTAAAACATCTTCTCCAGAAATTATAGCAGGAAGTGAGACAATTTCTACAGATTTTCCCATTCTATAAATTTCTACTTCTTTATCTTGGAGGTTAATTAACCAACCCAAGCGTAAACCATTATTTATATATTCCTGCATTTTTTCTTGTAGGGTTTTTAATCTGTCAGTTTTTGATCTCAGTTCAATCACAAAATCTGGTGTCAGTGGGGGAAATTTTTCTCGTTCTTCTTCTGTTAATGCTTGCCATTTTTCTAATTTTATCCAAGCAACATCAGGTGAACGTTTTGCACCATTGGGAAGTCGAAATATCGTTGAGGAACTAAACACTATTCCTAGTTTTGTTTGGTAATTCCAATTACCTACTTTGATAATTAAGTCAGCTTCATTGCGGCCGCTTTCTCCTCCTACTGGTGGCACAATAATTAACTCTCCTTCTGCATTTAATTCTAAATTTACATCTTTATTGGCCATACAGAGTTGGTAAAATTGTTCATCTGTAAGGTGAATAATGGAATCTAG
>JBJUHT010000113.1:0-49097 GCA_046070105.1 Dolichospermum sp. | reverse complement strand
TTATGAGGTACATATTAAGCCCCCTCCTCGCACCCCCCTCAATCCCCCCGCAGCGGGGGGAAGAAAAGGATAAACTTTTGATATTGGAGGGGGTTGGGGGTGGGGTGACTTTGTACCTCATAACATCGGTAAGTGCTGTATCTCAGAACCAAGTCGGCCAATTCCCAATACTCAGGTTTTAGATCAATTAAATCGCTATCGTTCAGAAGTAGCAGTAGCAAGTCTTGTTGTTCATGAAATCCTTTATGGCTGTTGGCGTTTACCAGCATCTAAACGCAAGGATTCTTTATGGAAATACATTAAAGATTCTGTGTTAGATTTGCCTGTGTTTGATTATGATCTCAAAGCTGCAAAATGGCACGCACAGGAAAGAGCTAGATTATCAAAAATTGGTAAAACACCTGCTTTTATTGATGGACAAATTGCGAGTATTGCGTTCTGCAATGACTTGATTTTAGTAACAAACAATATGGCAGATTTTCAGGATTTTGAGGATCTCCGACTTCTGGAAGAAGCCGGGGATCTAAGTACAAAAAAACTAACCAGTAATCGTTCCTGTTATAGGAGAACTCGCACTAGCATACTCTTTAATGGGCATCCTACCGGACAAATAAGCTATGCGACCCGCCACAGTTGCTAAATTCATCGCATAAGCCATGGCTGGAGCATTTTCAGCCAAAGCGATCGCACTATTAATCAATAACGCATCTGCCCCCAACTCCATTGCCTCAGCGGCTTGTGAAGGCGCACCAATACCCGCATCTACCACCACTGGTATTTTAGCATTTTCAATAATAATCCGAATATTGGCGGTAGTTTTTAGCCCTTGTCCAGAACCAATGGGCGCGGCTAAAGGCATCACAGTGGCACAACCGACCTCTTCTAACCGCTTTGCTAACATAGGGTCAGCATTAATATAAGGCAATACAGCAAAACCTTCTTTTACCAATTGTTCTGCCGCTTGTAAAGTACCTATGGGATCTGGAAGTAAATATTTAGGATCAGGTATAACTTCTAACTTGACAAAATTATTATCCTCTTGTCCCAATAATTTCGCCATTTCTCGTCCCAAGCGTGCCACCCGCATGGCCTCCTCCGCAGTTTGACAGCCAGCAGTATTGGGTAACATCCAAATCTTACTCCAATCTAGCGCCTCTGCCAAACCTTCATGTCCTGGTGCATTAGTTTGTACCCGTCGCACGGCCACTGTTACAATTTGACAACCACTGTTCTCGACACTTTGCTGCATTTCCCGGATACTGCGATATTTACCAGTTCCCGTCATTAACCGAGAACTAAAGCTTTTACCGGCAATAATTAATGGTGAGTCTTGAATATTTAGATCTGATAGTCTGGGTGACTTAGATATGTCACAAAATGATTTATTTTCTAGTTCTTTAACAGTATAATTAATGGGCATTGATGTAGTAGTAGATGACACAGCAGAAAAACGGGAATAGTGGAAATTAGGTAAAAGAGGATCTGTTTTTTGTTCGCAAATCAAATCAGCAATTAATATCGCTGTCACTGGTGCGAGTAAAATTCCATTGCGGTAATGACCAGTAGCCAAAGTTAAATTAGGACAATGACTAGCACCCAAAATAGGTAATTCATCGGAGGTAGCGGGACGAAATCCCCACCAAAGTTCTTGTAGAGGATAATTTTCTAATTGGGGGTATAAACGAATAGCTGATTGTAGTAAACTTTGAATCCCGAATGGGGTATTATAGGCAGTAAATCCCACATCTTCGTTAGTTGCGCCAATAATCATAGAACGATTACGGCGAGGGACAATATAAATACCTTCTCCAAATAACACCCTATTTAAGGGTAATTCATTGATACAATCTGGAATCCGTAAACTCAACATTTGTCCTTTACGGGGACGCACTGATAAAGGTAGTAATTGATTTACCCAAGCACCAGCGGTTAAAAGATAATGATCAGCGCGGAATAGACCTATATTAGTTTGGACACCGACCACTTTTCCCTGTTGTTGAGAAATAGCTTCTACGGTAACTCCGTCTTGGAATATAATACCCTCATACTCCGCCGCAGTCCGTAAAACCTTCATTAAAGCCCGGTTATCAACTTGTCCATCTTCAGGGTACCACCAACCACCGACCACATCCTGACCCAAACCTGGTTGATATTGGTTAATAGTATCTTGATTCAACCAGTGGGCGTTTTTATACCCTGTATTTTGTGGTTGTTGATAAACTGGTGCGAGGATGCCACAAGGCCAATAACCTGTATTATTTATATCCTTTTCTCCAGTTAATTCTGCTAATTTTTCCGTCCAATCTAAGTATAAATTGCGCGATCGCCGACACAAAGACAACATCGGCTCATGAGTAATATTTTCCGCTTCAGGAGCTAACATTCCGGCGGCGGCGTGGCTGGCAGCAGCAGTAAAATCACGTGAAAGTACAGTTACATTAGCACCCCGTAATTTCAATTCAAGACCGCAAGCCAACCCGATAATACCACCACCAATAATTAAAACATCATTAGTCATTAGTCATTAGTCATTAGTCTAGTAAATAACTAATAACTCATAAAGGCTAACAAAGGGAGTAGAATTTAGGTCTGGTCATGAGTTATTTGATTTTGACCATTGACCATTTTAACTTATCCCCAGTTACCACAAAGCCCGAATTGGTTTTTTGTCTTGATTGACATTGCTGCTGGAATTTGAATCACTATCTGTAGTTACCACTTCTCTGGTAGAACTAGAATTTTGGTCACTGATGCTTGTTTCTTGTGTAGTGTTAGCAGAATTACCTGAATTTCCCGTAGAAAAATTACCTTGCGCTACACTAGTGCGGCGGTTATCACTGATAGAATCATTGCGTTTAATTGTTTCTGACTCATTGCTAAGATTATTTTCCCCGTCATTACCATCAGTTGCACTATTAACATTAATATTAGCTGGGAGAACACTGGATGCTCTGCGTCCTGGTGGCACATTAGCACTTTGTTGTCCGCCCATAGGAAAGTTAATTCCCAACAGCGTACCTAGCAAAATTGCTACGCCGCCAGCCATCAAAATTAAGGGTGTCCATCTACCCATCTTGTTTGTCTCCTTTTTAACCTTTTGGTGTCCAAACTATTCAAGAACCTTGACCCCAAAAACCGTGAAATTAGTCACTTTAACAGTAGCTAAACCTGAGTTTGATTAATCAAACCCAAATTACCTGTAGGAGAATGGGGAAGAAGGGAACGCAGAAACAATGCTTTGGCTAATTTACTGCGGACGCTTCGCTTTCTACCTTAACCGCACAAGTGCCATAAGTGCCAATTCCTTTCCTGATATTTAACAGGATCTTGGGGGATCATTTCCTGGGCTGATCTTGGAGATCAAAACAGCTTATGGGTAAAATGGGTTAAAGCCTGAAATAGTAGTAACGCTTCTCAACTGGAACTAGAAAGAAAAGATGAAGCTTCGCTACACTTCCTCAGTGCAATTGTTAGCATTTTTCTATAGCCATGTTGTTTATTGGCTTGCAGCCCAGTTATCTCTCAGGTGTCAGTGTTGAATCAAAGGTTCAACAAATTTTATGACGAAAACTCCCTCAAATCAACTTTGGCTCTATGACACTACTCTTAGGGACGGGACCCAACGGGAAGGACTCTCAGTGTCCATAGAAGATAAGTTACGCATTGCTCACCGATTAGATCAATTAGGGATTCCTTTTATTGAAGGTGGTTGGCCAGGGGCAAATCCTAAAGATGTCGAGTTTTTCTGGCAACTTCAGCAAAATCCCCTCAAACAGGCAGAAGTTGTCCCCTTTTGCTCTACTCGTCGTCCTCATACCAAACCCCCAGATGAACCCATGCTACAAGCGATTTTGGCCGCAGGTACTCGCTGGGTGACTATTTTCGGTAAATCCTGGGATTTGCACGTTACAGCCGGACTCAAGACCAGTTTAGAAGAAAATCTGGCCATGATTGGTGAGACCATTGAGTATCTGTGTTCTCAAGGACGACGGGTAATTTACGATGCTGAACATTGGTTTGATGGTTATAAGCAAAATCCTGATTATGCTTTACAAACCTTGACAACGGCCATGACCGCCGGTGCGGAATGGTTGGTTTTATGCGATACCAATGGTGGAACTTTACCTCATGAAGTTACACAAATTGTTCAGGATGTTCATGCTCATTTATCACAATGGTCAACAACTCCGCAAATAGGAATACATACCCATAATGATTCAGAAATGGCGGTAGCTAATGCTCTAGCAGCAGTCATTACTGGTGCAAAAATGGTACAAGGGACAATCAACGGTTATGGGGAACGCTGCGGTAATGCTAATCTGTGTTCTCTGATTCCCAATTTACAGCTAAAGCTGGGTTATAGTTGTATCGCCCAACACCAGCTACATCAACTGACAGCGGTTAGTCGTTTTGTCAGTGAGGTTGTTAATCTCGCTCCTGATGAACACGCACCTTTTGTAGGACGTTCCGCTTTTGCCCATAAAGGCGGTATTCATGTATCAGCAGTAGAACGCAACCCTTTCACCTATGAACATATTCAACCAGAACAAGTCGGAAATACGCGCCGCATTGTCATTTCTGAACAGTCTGGACTCAGTAATGTTTTGGCTAAAGCCCGGACTTTTGGTATTGAGTTAGACAAGGATCATCCCCAAGCTAGACAAATTCTTCAGAGGATGAAAGAATTGGAAAGTTTCGGCTATCAATTTGAGGCGGCAGAGGCGAGTTTTGCCCTGTTGATGTATGATGTTTTAGGTCAGCGTCAACAATTTTTTGAAATCAATGGTTTTCAAGTCCATTGTGATTTAATTCAGGGCAAAGAAACAACTCATTCTTTAGCAACTATTAAGGTAACTGTCAATGGTGAAAATATTCTGGAAGCTGCGGAAGGTACTGGACCTGTAGCGGCTTTGGATGCGGCTTTGCGTAAGGCTTTGGTCAACTTCTATCCGCAAATTGCTACCTTTGAATTAACAGATTATAAAGTTAGAATTTTGAATGGAAATACCGGAACTACGGCAAAAACTCGTGTCTTGGTTGAATCTCGCAATATTCAACAACGTTGGACAACTGTTGCTGTTTCTAAAAATATCTTGGCTGCTTCCTATCAAGCAGTTGTTGAAGGTTTGGAATATGGTTTATTATTACATTTCCAAGCAGAAAACTCTCTAAAAATTAAGCTGTAAATTGCTAAATATATCCCGGCTTGACAGATATACGGGATGTGTAAAATTATGCAGAAAGAATTAATTTAACAACCGCGTTCACTCGCTGACGGGAGGAGATATACAAACCAGAAGACAAATTATTATCCTTGATCTATTCCCTTTGGAACTCTTTAGAATTATATTAATTAGGTAGCTAGTAATCTGTTACAGAATTGGTCTGTGGTGAAAAGCTACATATAAGATAGCTGTTTTTTAATTATACAACCTATGCCAGCAAATTCCTGGCCTGAACACAATACCGATCACGGAAATTCTGATTCCCTTGACTTGATCTTACCTGACCTCTCAGAAAATAAAGAATCAGAATACCTACAACCAAAACGATTTCAAGGCCGTCGCGGCAAAGCTGCTCTAATTTTAACTATAGTCTGGAGTGGGACTATTACCCTGCATTTAGTTTCTTGGGGTTCGATATTTATCCTGGGACTGACAACAATACTGGGAATTCATGCCCTGGGGATTATTTTTACCAAACGCCGCGACTATTCCCCTATCATAGAGGCAGATTTGCCTTTTGTGTCTGTGTTGGTCGCTGCTAAAAATGAAGAAGCAGTAATTGGTAGATTGGTTAAGAATCTGTGTAATTTGGAATACGGCACTGGTCAGTATGAAGTCTGGATTATTGATGATAATAGTACGGATAATACACCCCAATTATTAACGGAACTCCAGCAAGAATATCAACAACTGAATGTATTTAGGCGTTCCCCCCAAGCTAGTGGCGGAAAATCTGGAGCATTGAATCAGGTGTTACCACTGATAAAGGGAGATATTATTGCTGTATTTGATGCTGATGCTCAAGTGACACCAGATTTACTATTTCAGGTAATTCCTTTGTTTCAGAAACAACAATTAGGTGCTGTACAAATACGTAAAGAAATCGCCAATGCTTCCGAAAATTTTTGGACCAAGGGACAAATGGCGGAAATGTTGTTGGATATCTGGTTTCAACAACAGCGGACTGCTATTGGTGGTATTGGTGAACTTCGAGGTAATGGTCAATTTGTCCGCCGTCAAGCCCTAGCAAGTTGCGGTGGTTGGAATGAGGAAACTATCACCGATGATCTGGATTTAACTATTCGCTTACATTTAGATAAGTGGGATATTGAATGTGTTTTTTATCCGCCAGTGGAGGAAGAAGGTGTTACTAATGCTACAGCCCTTTGGCATCAACGTAACCGCTGGGCTGAAGGTGGTTATCAACGTTATTTAGACTACTGGGATCTGATCCTCAAAAACCGCATGGGGACAAAGAAAACCTGGGATTTGTTGATCTTTATGGTGACAATGTATATCTTGCCAACGGCCGCAATACCAGATATATTAATGGCGATCGCTCGTCATCGTCCACTTATGTTAAGTTCTGTAACTGGTTTATCTCTAGGGATGTCAGTTATAGGTATGTTTGCGGGTTTAAAGCACATCCATAAGGCTACCCCAAGGCTATCGGAACAGCTTAAACCATCTACCTATTTAGTGTTACTTTTACAAACCCTTCGCGGCAGTTTATATATGTTGCATTGGTTAGTAGTCATGAGTAGCACCACAGCGCGAATGTCATTGCGACCAAAACGTTTAAAATGGGTAAAAACTGTTCATAAAGGTGTGGAAAAATCAATTTTGTAATTAGGTAATATAGCAATTTCCATGGAAGTTAGGTACAAGAACTCAGAATTAAACGCAGATAAACGCGGATAAACGTAGATAATTTTGTACTTTATTAGACTAGGATTCGCTATCAGGTTAATACTCCCCGGTCTCAGGACACGGGGATTCTTGGTTAAAATAGTTAGACTACTTGTTGTGTAGCGAAGCAATCCGTATGTATCCGGTTTAAATGGTTAATAGTGCTGCCAAAACAACTATTTTATGCTACTTTTGAGTAGCATTCATTATTGGAGTAATTATGTTTCAACAACTATCACTATTTGAAGATAAAAATAATGATATTACCAAGTGTTTTTATAAAAGCATTGAGGAGTCTGGCTTTAACTATCAAGAAATTGATATAGGTGATATCACATTTAAAGCAGGACAAACTGAGTCAGTGCATAGATGGTATAGACTAACTCCCAGTTATTCACCAAATTTAGTCCGCTTTTTTATTGATTTATTTAAAATTACTAAAAATGATTTTGTAGTTGATCCATTTAGTGGTAGAGGTACAACAATTATCGAATGTCAGAAGCATGGAATTAAGGCTCTAGGAGTTGAGATTAACCCTTTACTTCAGCAAGCAGGAAATAAGTCTCTATTGTGGAATCTTAGTAACATTTCTTTAATTAATAATTATCTTGAAGAAGTATTTAGTGAAATTAAAAAATATGAGACATTTTCACTGGAAGATGTAGTTGAGATATTCAATACTAGAGTTCCAATTATTCATAATGTCTTTCGTTGGTGGAAAATTAATGTTTTAAAAAATCTGATTATTTGTCGTGAGATAATGAGACAAGAAAAATATGATCCCATTCATGAATATATTTGGTTATCCTTGAATAAATCCTGTTTGGATTGTGCCAATATTCACAGAAATCATCCAACTATTACATTTAATGATCATCATCAAAGAGAGATAGATGTTTATTTAGAAATAAGTAATAATCTCAAAGACATCAGGGAAGATTTGATTAAGCTTAACCAAAGAGAAATATTATTTTCTAATTTGAACTCAATTGTACTAGGTGATTCCACAAATAACCTGCAAAATACAATTAATCGCTCTATAGATTTCGTAATTACTTCACCCCCTTATCCAAACCGCTATAGTTATGTTCATCAAACTAGACCTCAATTACACTTCTTAGAACTCTTAGAAGATATTCGTGAAGCCACGGAAATAGACCTACAAGCAATAGGTGGAACATGGGGTAGAGCAACTTCAATTTTGCAAAAGGATTTAATCATAGTTCCTGATGAGATTAGATCATATCTTTCTTACTATGATGAACTTAAAAATCAAAACATTTTAATGTGTAATTATGCGACTAAATACTTTATTGATTTGTGGAAACATATAAGAAGTTTAAAACAGATTGTATCGAGAAATTTTCAAGGTGTTTATGTTGTCGGTAATTCTCGACTCTCAAATGTGGAAATATTTACAGAGGTGATTTTGAGTAAACTTTTTCAACGTGAGGGTTTTGTAGTTGAGAAAATAATTTCCTTCAGAAAAAGGGGCGGTAAAAAACGTTTGTATGAAACAGCAGTATGTATTAGAAGTTAGAGAAAATATTATCAATCTCTTTTTTAAAAGACTTTGAATTTATCTGAAGGAAATTATAAAGATCGAAACCAGTAATAGTGTGAACCAAATTAAAACTGTCTATTCCTTCATACAGTTCCCAACTCTTTGATAATCTAGTTACAGGACTTTTCAAGGATGTGTTGCAGAAAATTAACATCACAGGTAGAATTTGATATGACTTCAAAGCTAAGGACATATCATAATCAGCTTGAATTCTCTTAGAGTCACCAATTTGATAGCACGAACGAACCTCAAATCCTATTCCTTCATATTGAATCCAATCTTGAGGAATGTTATGATTAAACTTCTCTTTTTTTATTAATCCATCGGTAGATCGAACCTGATCACGCTCACCAATTTTAACATTTACACTAAAGTGTAGTTCATTATCATTTAAGCCGAAACTTTCTTTTAATAAATAGGTAAATAAATTCTCATACATATCACCGAGTTTACGGTGTAAAGAAGTTACAAGATTCCCTCCCACTCTAGCAATAATATATCTTTCATCATCTAAACCTAAAGAGCCAAAAGCAGGATCATTAGCTATAAATTGCTGAAATTCTTCTCTATTGTTTACACCAGTATAGCTCTTGTAAGGATTAAAATCTAAAACCTTTCTAATATTTGTGATAGCTATATCAAGCAAGTCATTCTCATTTATCATTTTATATTTTATCCAGTTTCTATTTAATTATCAAATAAGTCTTTAACTGTAACTTCAAGATCATTAAAGCCAAAAAATGTAGCATCCGGGTTTTGATTTTAATTAATTCAAAATAAAATATTTGTCTGAATGCTACAATTGGGAGTATAAACAAGCTGATTATCTTCAAGCGGGAACTACAAAATTTTCACTCCCAGCTAAATCAAAAGCCGCGTGAATAACTTGTAAAGCTTTCACACCTTCATCAATACCTACAACACAACTAATTTTAATTTCTGAGGTAGCAATCATTTGAATGTTGATTTGATTTCGCGCTAAAGCTGTAAACATTTTCGCTGCAATTCCTGGTTGTCCTACCATACCAGAACCAACTATACTAACTTTAGCGATCGCACTATCTAATATTACCTCACCCCAATCATATTCCGCTGCGACTTGTGTAAGTTTTTCTTGAGCGATTTGGGCATCTATTTTAGCCACAGTAAACGCGATATCCCGACGGGGAACACCGTCTACCACCCGACAACGTTGGGATTGAATAATCATATCCACACTGATGTTATATTCTGCCAAAAATCCGAATAATTTAGCGGCCATACCCGGACGGTCTGGTAATTGACGAATAGCAATGCGGGCTTGATTCCTGTCTAAAGCGACACCACGCACAGCGGGGGCTTGAGGGCTAGGATAGGACCCGGAAGTAGAGGAGGAATTGATTTCAAATGTATCACACAGAGCAACTATAGCGCGATCGCAATCTACGGCATCAACTACACAACTCACCTTGACCTCACTGGTAGAAATCATCTGAATATTCACACCAGCGGCCGCCAAAGTTTTAAACATTTGCGCTGCTACCCCTGGTCTACCAATCATCCCCGCGCCGACAATACTAATTTTTGCAGTATCTTTTTCTACTAAAACCTCAGCCTCATCGGAACTGGGATTGTTTCTCAAAGCCGGAGCTATAGCCGATGATACCGCTTCTGCTCGTTTTAATATTGATGTATTTACTGTAAAAGCAATGTCGTTACTATTACCCTCATGAATAGATTGAATAATCAAATCCACATCCACATTTTGCTGGGAAATTTCGCCAAATAACCGGGCTGCTACCCCAGGTTGGTCTGGAACACGCAATAAAGCCACCTTAGCCTGTTGCATATCAAATTCTATAGCGTCTACAGGGCGAGCTAATTCTAAGTTAATTAACGCCCGATTTCGTCTTGGAGGGGTTGTTACCCAAGTTCCCGGTTGATCTGTCCAACTTGAGCGTACCACCAAGGGAACGCCATAATTACGGGCAATTTCCACAGCCCTGGGATGTAATACTTTCGCCCCTAAACTCGCTAATTCTAGCATTTCATCACTGCTGATTTCTGTCAATAATTGGGCTTGGGGAACAATGCGAGGATCTGTAGTTAAAATACCTGGTACATCTGTATAAATTTCACAATAATCTGCGCCAATGGCTGCGGCTAAAGCAACTGCGGAGGTATCAGAACCACCACGACCCAAAGTAGTAATTTCTAATTCTTCTGTGTTGCTAATTCCTTGAAATCCTGCAACTACAACAACTTTACCGTCATTAATCTGCCGCATTAAGCGTTCTGTTTCAATATGTAAAATGCGAGCG
This sequence comes from Dolichospermum sp., assembly GCA_046070105.1. Lineage (GTDB taxonomy): Bacteria > Cyanobacteriota > Cyanobacteriia > Cyanobacteriales > Nostocaceae > Dolichospermum. The sequence continues at coordinate 38,319 of JBJUHT010000113.1, read as the reverse complement.
CGGGAATGTTCAGCTTCAGTAACAATGCCTACCTGAGCGCCAGTCATGGAAATTGCTGGTTGTCCGATTTCCTGTAATGCCATACTCAATAAGGCAATAGTAACTTGTTCTCCTGTAGAGAGTAGCATATCCATTTCCCGACGATTAGGGGTTTTAGAGATATCATGAGCTAGTTTAACTAATCCGTCGGTAGTTTTCCCCATGGCTGAAACTACTACTACTACAGAATTTCCAGCTTTGACAGTTTTTTCAACTCTAGTCGCAACTGCTTGAATACGTTCGACTGAACCAACAGATGTACCACCGTATTTTTGAACTATGAGTGCCATAATCAGTATTTGATGTATTTATCCTAAGTTTTATTGGTGAATAAAGCAGAGAAACATTGTAATTGGTAATGGGTAATTGGTAATTGGTAATGGGTAATGGATAATGGGTAATTGGTAATTGGTAATGGGTAATGGGTAATGGGTAATGGGTAATGGGTAATTGGTAATTGGTAATGGGTAATGGGTAATGGGTAATTGGTAATTGGTAATTGGTAATGGATAATGGGTAATGGGTAATGGGTAATTGGTAATTGGTAATTGGTAATGGGTAATAACTCTACCTCCTTTCCTTTCCTGTTACCTGTTCCCTGTTCCCTGTTCCCTATTCCCTGTTCCCTGTTCCCTGTTCCCTGTTCCCTGTTCCCTGTTCCCTGTTCCCTATTCCCTATTCCCTGTTCCCTGTCACCTATTCCCTATTCCCTGTTCCCTATTCCCTATTCTCTTATGACTAACAATTCAGATTTTCGCGTTGAAAGAGACTCAATGGGCGATCGCCAAATTGCCAATCACGTTTATTATGGTATTCAGACTCAAAGAGCGATCGAAAATTTCCCCATTAGCGGTATTAAACCTTTACCAACTTATATAGATGCTTGCATATATATTAAAAAAGCAACAGCTATTGTTAACTCAGAATTAAATTGTATCCCGGCAAATATCAGCAAAGCGATCATACAAACCACTGATGAAATTTTAGCAGGGAAATTACGAGATCAGTTTGTCGTTGATGTTTATCAAGCTGGTGCGGGAACTTCACACCACATGAATATTAATGAAGTTATCGCAAATCGGTCATTAGAAATTTTGGGTGATCAAAAAGGTAATTATAAACTAGTTAGTCCCAACGATCATGTCAACTATGGACAGTCCACTAACGATGTTATTCCTACTGCAATTCGTATTGGTGGCTTATTAGCGCTTTCTCGCTCCTTACAGCCTAAGCTTGAACAGGCAGTTTTGGCATTAGAAGCAAAAGCGGCAGAATTTGAAAATATCATCAAATCTGGAAGAACCCACCTGCAAGACGCTGTACCAGTGCGGTTAGGTGATAATTTCCGGGCTTGGGCTTATATCCTGTCAGAACACCAAAACCGGCTTTATATTGCTGCTTCTGACTTAATGGTATTGGGTTTAGGAGGAAGTGCTGCGGGAACAGGAATGAATACCCACCCGGAATATCGTCAAAAAGTCGTAGATGTCTTGAGTCAATTATTGGAATTTCCCCTACAACCAGCACCACATTTAATGGCTGCAATGCAAAGTATGGGGGCTTTTGTCAATGTTTCTGGGGCTTTACGGAATTTAGCCCAGGATTTAGTTAAAATATCTCACGATTTGCGGTTAATGGATTCAGGACCCAAAACCGGATTTAAAGAAATCCAACTTCCTCCAGTACAACCCGGTTCTTCGATTATGCCAGGAAAATATAATCCAGTTATGGCAGAAATGACATCAATGGTATGTTTTCAGGTCATGGGATATGATAATGCGATCGCTTTTGCCGCCCAAGCAGGACAATTAGAATTAAATGTGATGATGCCTCTGATTGCCTATAATTTAATTCACAGTATTGAGATTTTAGGTAATACGATTTCTGCTTTAACTACCAATTGCATTCAAGGAATTACTGCTAACAAAGAAAGATGTTTAGTTTATGCTGAAGGTAGTTTAGCATTAGTCACGTCCTTAAATCCCCATATTGGTTATTTGAATGCTGCGACTGTAGCCAAAGAATCTTTAGAAACTGGTAAATCTCTACGACAAATAGTTTTAGAAAAGGGTTTAATGACTGAGGAACAATTAGCCACTGTATTAGATTTAGAAAAAATGAGTGCGATTGTTCCATTATAAACAGATAGAGGTTTAGTAAGCTGTTACGCAGCTAAATTGTACAATCCTAATATAGCTAGATGTTGTGGTGCGGGCATCCTGCCCGCTATAATTATACAAATACAAATTAAATGCAGTACAGCTTGTTGCTAAACCCTGACACCAACTTTATTCATCCTTTTTTATCTGCGTTCATCTTCTATTAAAATAAATCGTCTGCATCAGGTTTATATATCATTTACAATCTTTCTTTATGGTGTCTTTTTACAAGTTATGAATTACGAATTATCGCGCATGAAGGGGATTCAATCACCAATTATTCCCGTTATTGGAGAATTAATTAAAAACTCTCCGGGAACAATTTCTCTGGGTCAAGGTGTGGTTCACTATCAACCTCCAGAAACCGCTATGTCACTATTACCAAATTTCCTTGCTGAACCGAAAAATCATCTTTATCAAGCTGTGGTTGGTGTTCCTGAATTATTAACAGCGTTAGCAGCAAAATTATCAATATTTAATGGTATTGATATTAATGAAAAAAATGCTATTGTGGTGACTGCTGGTAGCAATATGGGGTTTATAAATGCTATTCTAGCAATTACTTCTCCCGGTGATGAAATTATTTTAAATACTCCTTACTATTTTAATCATGAAATGGCGATTAAAATGGCAGGTTGTCATCCGATATTAGTCCCAACTGATACAGATTATGGTTTAATTCCCCCAGCTATAGCCGCTGCAATTACAGATAAAACCCGTGCTGTGGTGACGGTTTCTCCTAATAATCCAACTGGTGTAGTTTATTCAGAAATGGCTTTACGTCAAGTTAATCAAATTTGTCGAGAAAAGGGAATTTATCATATTAGTGATGAGGCTTATGAATATTTTACATACAATGGTGCAAAACATTTTTCCCCTGGGGCATTTTTAAACAGTAATGAATATACAATTTCTCTTTTTAGTTTATCAAAAGCCTATGGTTTTGCTAGTTGGAGAATTGGTTATATGGTTATTCCCCAACATTTATTAACTGCTGTAAAAAAGGTTCAAGATACTATTTTAATTTGTCCACCGGTGGTTTCTCAATATGCAGCATTAGGCGCGTTACAAGCTAAAGATAATTATTTAAAAGATAATATTAACGCCATTGCCCAAGTGAGAGAAATAGTAATTAATGAACTCCATAATTTAACAGGTTTATGTACGATTACGCCAGCCAATGGCGCATTTTACTTTTTCTTAAAAGTGCATACCAAAATGAATGATTTGGAATTGGTGAAAAGACTGATTCAAGAATATAAAATAGCGGTGATTCCCGGAACTACTTTTGGTATAGAACAGGGTTGTTATTTGCGGGTTGCTTATGGTGCATTACCAGCAGATACAGCAAAATCAGGTATAGAAAGATTGGTTAAAGGACTGCAAACTGTTGTATCATCATAACCGCAGCCAGAAAATTCATACTCCTTAATCATTTTCTCCCATGAGTCAAATAGTTTGGATAGCAAGACACGCTAACCGTCTTGATTTCGTAAATCCAGATTGGTTTTTAACCGCCGAAAGACGGTATGATCCGCCCTTATCCGATGATGGTATGATACAAGCACAGCAATTAGCAAAACGACTGAAAGGGAAAAAAATCGCTCACATTTTCGCTTCTCCGTTTTTGCGAACCATACAAACTGCTCATGCGATCGCTGAAGTTTTGGATTTAGCGATTAAACTAGAAATAGGTTTGAGTGAATGGCTAAATCCAGCATGGATGACCGAAGAACCAGAAAAACTCTCAACTCCAACCTTAGTCAAATTATTTCCCAGAATTGACCCCAGTTATACATCACGCATAGCTGCACAATACCCTGAAACCCATGAAAAGGTGCGAGAACGTTCAGCCCAAACTGCCAGATGTCTATCTACAGAATTTTTCCCCCATGATATTCTATTAGTAGCCCATGGTGCTTCTGTATTGGGGGCAGCAATGGGGTTAGTGGGAGATATCGCTAAAACTGAGGTTAAGGCTTCTCTCTGTTCTTTGGTAAAAGTTGTACGTCAAGATTCCCAATGGTTGCTAGAACTAAAAGGGGATACTTCCCATTTAACTAAAACTGAAGAATTGGTACGATTTGTGTGAATATTTTGATCATCAGGGGATTTTTCTCAAATCCCAAGGGACAATAACCAAGTACAGGTAATTTATTAGCTGATAAATTTTATGACATTGTTACTAGCAGGAGACATCGGTGGCACAAAAACTATTTTGCGTCTGGTACAATTCTCAGATACAGTAGATATAAAAACTCTGTATGAGGAAAGTTTTCCCAGTGGGGATTTTCCTGATTTAGTCCCCATAGTTCAAAGGTTTTTGACTACAGCTAATTCTAGCACACCAGACAAAGCCTGTTTTGCCATCGCTGGACCTGTGGTAGGAAATACTGCTCAGTTGACTAATTTATCATGGTTTCTGGATACAGAACGTTTAAACAAGGAACTGGGTATTGAAAGAATTTCTCTAATTAATGACTTTGCGGCTGTTGGTTATGGTATTTTGGGTTTAAATGAACAGGATTTACTAACTTTACAAGTTGGTAAATATCAATCAACAGCACCAATGGCTATAATCGGTGCAGGAACGGGGTTAGGACAGGGATTTTTGATTAAACAGGGAAATAGCTATCAAGTCTTTCCTTCCGAAGGTGGACACGCAGATTTCGCCCCCCGCAATCAGTTAGAATTTGAATTGTTGAAATATATTTTGACTAAATATGATATTCAACGAGTATCCGTAGAAAGGGTTGTTTCTGGTTTGGGAATTACTGCTATTTATCAATTTTTACGAGATAGAAAAATAGCTACTGAGTCCCCAGCAATTGCGAACGCAGTCAGAATTTGGGAACAAGAAGCGGGAAAATTAGAAAAAACCGTTGACCCTGCTGCGTTAATTGGAAATGCTGCTTTAGAAAAAAGCGATCGCCTTTCCGAACAAACTATGCAATTATTTATAGAGGCCTACGGTGCTGAAGCGGGGAATCTAGCCCTGAAACTACTACCTTATGGAGGATTATACATTGCTGGTGGTATCGCTCCTAAAATCCTACCTTTAATACAAGATGGCAGTTTCTTGAACAATTTCACCCACAAAGGAAGAATGGGGTCTATTTTGAAAGAAATACCCGTATTTATAATTCTCAACCAACAAGTCGGGTTAATAGGTGCTGCTTTGTCTGCGTCTAGGTTATAAATAGCAATAACAAAAATCTGCATCTACAACTTCTATGATGAGAATTGTAATATCAGTGAAATATTCAGGAGTAGTAAAAAATGATCATCACTGAAATACCAACGCAATTACTAACTAACAATTGGATAACAGCAACTTGGGATGAATATATTCAAGTAATTGAAAATTTTGCTGATAAAAAAGCCAAAAGTTATTATCATCATGGGAAAATGAGGATAGAAATATCACCAATTGGAAATGATCATGCTAGTGATCATAGTATAATTATTTTTGCTGTTAACCTATTTGCAACAATTAAGGGAATTAAATTTAATAGCAAAGATAATTGTACATACAGAAAAATAGGATTTCAAGAAGTTCAACCAGATGTTTCTTATTATATTGCTGAAAAAGCAAATGCTATTCCCTATGGAACTTCCATTGTCAACTTAGATGTTTATCCTGTACCAGATTTAGTCATTGAAGTTGCTAATAGTTCCTTAGCTGATAATCAAGGGGAAAAACGTCTAATGTATGAAGATATGGGTATACCCGAATATTGGGTACTTGATGTCCAAAATCTCCAGATTATCCCTTTTATCATCGAAAATGGCGGAAGTAGAAGAATTAATGAATCTCAAGTATTACCAGGATTAAAGATTTCTTTACTGAATGAAGCATTAAGAAAAACTCGACAAATGGATCATAGTCAAGTTTGTGCTTGGTTATTAAGCCAATTTCAGCAATAATCTTATGATTTCATCCTATTTTTAAATAGCGTACTCATAATTTTGGGAATTATGGCAGGACATAGTAAATGGGCTAATATTAAACGTCAAAAAGCGGTGGTAGACGCAAAAAGGGGACATATCTTTACCCAGCTATCCCGCGCGATAATTGTCGCAGCTAGAAATGGTATACCAGACCCAGCGGGGAATTTTCAACTACGAACCGCCATTGATAAAGCCAAAGCGGCAGGTATTCCTAATGATAACATTGATAGGGCGATCGCTAAAGGGGCAGGTACTTTTGCTGGTGATTCCTACGGAGATCCTCGCTATCACGACCGTTTAGAAGAAATTCGTTATGAAGGTTATGGTCCAGGTGGTGTCGCAATTTTGATTGAAGCCCTCACAGATAACCGCAACCGTACTGCTGCTGATTTACGGGTGTCCTTTAGTAAAAATGGCGGAAATTTGGGAGAAACCGGTTGTGTCAGTTGGATGTTTTCCCAAAAGGGTGTTTGTGTGGTCGAGAATGTAATTAATGAAGAACAGCTTTTAGAAGCTTCCTTAGAGGGAAATGCTGAGTCTTATGAAATGATTGCAGACCATACATCTGAGGTATTTACTGAAGTAACAAATTTAGAGAAACTCAGCCAAGTCTTGAAAGCCAAAGGGTTTAAAGTAGTTGATGTAGAAATACGCCAGATTCCTGGTAATAAGGTTGAGGTAACAAATATTGAACAAGCGCGATCGCTTTTTAAATTAATTGATACCTTAGAAGGATTAGATGATGTGCAAAATGTTACCAGCAATTTGGAAATTGCTGATAATTTGATGGTTTTAAGTATGACCTAGTATTTTGTACCGTATTTTGTGCTGTTGCCTTGATTATCAATCGTAATCGCGTCACAATAATAATTAAAACTATTGTAATTTATCTTCACAATGTCTCCTACCCTTCTGACTCCTACCCTTTCTTCTCCCCACTCCCCCATAGAAAGCCATTGGGGATATGATTATGATTTGGTCATAGTCGGTGGTGGAATTGTCGGTTTGACCCTGGCCGCAGCGTTAAAAAACTCTGATTTAAGTATCTTACTCATTGAAGCAAAACCTACATCAGCAGCAGTGGCTAAAGGTCAGGCTTATGCAGTACATTTATTATCAGCGCGAATTTTTCAAGGAATAGGAATTTGGGAAAAAATGCTCCCAAAAATTGAAAAATATCATCAAGTTTGTTTGTCTGACGCTGATTATTCTAATATCGTCAAATTCCAAACTTCTGACTTAGGAAAAGATGTGAAAACACCAGAATTAGGTTATGTTGCAGAACATGATGCTATCTTAGCACCTTTACAAGAATTTGTACATAATTGTCCCAATATTACTTATATTTGTCCTGGAGAAGTAATCAAAACAGAAAATCAATTAGATATCGTCAATATTACCATCAAAATTAACAATCAAACCCAAATAATTCGCAGTAAATTGTTAGTAGCAGCCGATGGTTCTAAATCTGCAATTCGTCAAGCAGCAGGAATAAAAACTAAAGGTTGGAAATATTGGCAATCATGTATAGTGGCTTTTATTAAACCAGAAAAACCCCACAATAATACAGCTTATGAAAAATTTTGGTCTAGTGGACCCTTTGCCATTTTACCATTACCAGGAAACCGTTGTCGCATAGTGTGGACTGCACCCCATGAAGAAGCAAAAGCCCTGTGTAGTTTGAATGATGAACAATTTTTAGCCGAATTAACTAAAAGATATGGTCAGCAAATGGGCAAATTAGAATTATTAGGAGAAAGATTCATATTTCCAGTACAATTAATGCAGAGCGATCGCTATGTTCTTCCTAGATTAGCATTAATTGGCGATGCTGCCCATAATTGTCATCCCGTAGGAGGACAAGGACTAAATTTAGGTATTCGTGACGCAGCAGCATTAGCGGAAATTATCCAAACAGCACATCAAAACCGCCAAGATATTGGTAATATTTCCATTCTCAAAAAATATGAACGCTGGAGAAAAAAAGAAAACCTCGCAATATTGGGTTTCACCGATTTATTAGATCGAGTTTTTTCTAATAACTTTTTACCAGTGGTAACAGTTCGTCGTCTCGGTTTATGGATGATGCAAAAAGTACCTTTAATCAGAATATTTGCTCTGAAATTAATGATAGGATTAAAAGGAAAAACTCCCGCATTAGGTAAACAGTGATAGTAATGCAGGTATTTTACCTGCAATTATTGGATTTTTGATGATTGAATGTTTATATTATTCAGGTAAATGAACCACGGTTTAGACAAACTTTTAATGTTATTGAAGATGATCAACCAAGTTCTATTTTTTCACCAGAACAATTAGAAACATCTTTAGCAGAAGCGATTAACCAATGGGGAGAAAATAGTAGTAAACTGGGAACTCTTTATAATCAACTAGAAAATTTATATGCTAAACGAATAAAATCAGGAAAATCAACAGATAGAATACAGAAATTAACAATAGCTGAAGAATATTTGAAGCAAGCAATAGTTTTACAAACTGAATTTCAACAACAAGAAAATCTCGCTACCAGTCTCAATAATTTAGCATTATTATATAAATCACAAGGAAAATACAATGAAGCTGAACCTCTTTATTTACAATCTTTAGATATCTATAAACGTTAATTAGGTAATGATCATCCTCATACACGAAATACAACACTTGGGGTAAAACTTTTATACGTAATAAAACTTTTGCAATGTAATCAAGATACATTGGTTGCTATTCTTCAAGCACTTGCAGAACAAGCAAAACTTCCAAAACTAAATACAAAAACAATGTTAGCATTACTAAAAAATATAGAAACTAATCTTAATTTATTGTTATTTATTCGATAATTTTTGCAACAAAAAACAGAAACATCAGATGACGATACATAAAGACTAGATTGTTATGCAATCATAAAATTGTCTGAATCATAATATCCAGGATGATAGAATGTACAAGATTATAAATATCAAAATACTTAATAAAGTATTAAAATCCTGCATAAACTCATTCTTGAGTTAAATCAATATAGACAAAATAAATCTTTGCGACTTTGCGACTTTGCGTGAGCAAAAAATCATCAACCAATAAACCAAAACAATAAAACATTAACACCCAACACCTTAAAAACATTGCCGAAAAAAGGTAATAAAACCATTGACATCTCATTTTAAATATGATATCCTGAACTTGATAAGTAAGAACTATCTCAAATTATTATTAAGAAGTCCCTCCCCAACAAGAGGAAGGTTTTTTAGTGCTGGAAATTCAGCAAACCCTACTTAATAAAACTATAGATGTGTTGAGTCTGTAAGTGATCTTTCAAAGACGACGGTAATACGCCACTAGAAAAAGTTTGTCTGTCTAACTGTACTTGTAAATTAGTCAGCGGGTCACTACCAGCAGAAATCAGAACTTCCATTTTCTGAACATAAGGTAAAGTCAGTATTTCATCTAAAATCAAGCAAATTGCTTGCAGATAAGGATGATCTTTTTGTGTGTACCAATTAGCTTCAGCGATATTAGCTTGGTCAAAACCCAAATGCACTGTTAAAGATGGCTGATCAAACAAAGCAATTCCCAGTGGACGCGCTTCTTCTTTTAGTAGTAAATGTTGACGGGTTGATAAATACCGTAACTTTTCCAAACGTTCATAGCGTTTAGTAATTGATTCCGGTTCATCTTGCCAATGTATCGCTACTGTGACAAGATAAGTTTGCAACAACATATGACCCAATTTCTCAGCTTTGGTAGCTAAGTAATAGGTATTGTAATCATTGGACTCAATTAATAACGGGAGACGGTCTATAATTTCTAAACCATAACCCTTGAGTCCAGCAATTTTACGGGGGTTGTTGGTAATAAGACGTATTTTTTTAATCCCCAAATCCATGAGAATTTGCGCCCCCATACCATAATCACGCAAATCAGCAGGGAATCCTAACCGCTCATTTGCTTCCACTGTATCCAATCCCATATCCTGTAAAGAGTAGGCTTTTAATTTGTTAATTAAGCCTATTCCCCGTCCCTCTTGACGCAGGTAAACAACGACACCTTGACCAGCGGTTTCAATCATTTTTAATGCTGCTTGTAACTGCATTCGACAGTCGCAGCGCAAAGAACCCAAAGCATCACCGGTTAAACATTCCGAGTGCATTCGCACCATGACAGGTTGATCTTGGAAATTTGCTGGATCTCCCTTGACAATGGCGACGTGATCTGTATTATCTACTGTATGACGGTAGCCGTAAATATCAAATTGACCGAACTCGCTGGGTAGTTTGGTAACAATTTCTCGATATATGAGACGATCATTTTGCAGACGATAACTGATTAAATCAGCAATACTGATAATTTTCAGGTGGTGATTTTGGGCATATTGCACTAACTGGTTTAAACGTGCCATCGAACCATCAGGATTTTGAATTTCACAAATTACTCCCGCTGGGTACAGTCCCGCTAGTCTGGCTAGGTCTACAGCGGCTTCTGTATGTCCGGCTCGTTTCAGTACCCCCCCTGGTCTAGCACGCAGAGGGAAAATATGACCAGGACGGCGTAACTCCTCCGGTTTTGTGGCCGGGTTGAGGGTGACTTGGATAGTCCGCGCCCGGTCTTCGGCGGAAATACCTGTGGTTACGCCTAAATGGGGAGCAGCATCAATACTAACTGTAAAAGCGGTTTGATTAGTATCCGTTAATTTACTGACCATTAATGGTAAGTCTAATTCATCCAAGCGATCGCCTGTCATTGCTAAACAAATCAACCCTCTGGCTTCCACCGCCATAAAGTTAATCATATCAGGTGTAGCAAATTGAGCGGCGCAAATTAAATCTCCTTCATTTTCTCGATTTTCATCATCTACGACAACAACGACACGACCCGCTTTAAAATCAGATAAAGCGGACTCAATAGAATCGAATTTAAAGGTTTGAGTGGTCTTAGGCTGTGACACAGGATATTTTCAGCTAACAAAGTAAATTTTTCTAACAATTAATTTCTTATTATATTGTATCCTACTTCTCAGAATTAAAGCTTTTGTGGGATTAGCAAACTGTTACTTGACAATTAAATAGTTCATCATCATATTGATCATTATCAATCATCTACACACTATAAGTGTGATTAGTGATCAAAGATATTTGTGATTATAAGTACCCTAAAAGATACTCCTTGCTATATAATGCAGCGAAAGTTCAATAACAAGTCATCAGTAATTAGCTAGTAGGTTGACTGCTGATGATTGATAATAGATAACTAAAAGTGGATAAGGATTTAAGATCATGGTAAATTTAAGACGCGTACCAGTGGGAATTGTTGGCGCGTCAGGATATGGCGGAGTACAATTAGTGCGACTACTAATGGACCATCCTCAAGTAGAACTAGTTTATTTAGGTGGTGAAAGCAGTGCAGGTAAATCCTTTGCTGACCTTTACCCACATTTTGGTAATATAGTAGAATTACCTATTGAAGCTGTAGAACCAGACATCATTGCTAGTCGTTGTCAAGTGGTATTTTTATCTTTACCCAATGGACTGGCTTGCCAAATTGCTCCTAAACTTATAGAAAAAGGTTCTAAGGTACTTGATCTGAGTGCCGATTATCGCTTTAGTGATTTAAAAACCTATACTACTTGGTATGGTACAGAAAGAAGCGATTCTACTACAGCAGCAACAGCAGTTTATGGTCTACCAGAACTATACCGCTCGCGCATTGCCGAAGCGAGTTTAATCGGCTGTCCTGGTTGCTATCCTACAGCTAGTTTACTAGCATTGTCTCCCCTGTTAAAACAAGGTTTAATAGTTCCCGAAACAGCTATTATTGATGCTAAATCTGGCACTTCTGGGGGCGGAAGACAAGCTAAAGTTAACCTGCTATTAGCGGAAGCTGATAACTCCCTGGGGGCTTATAACGTCGCTAGACACCGCCACACCCCAGAAATTGAGCAAATTTGCAGCGAATTGGCTAGAAATGAGGTGACAATCCAATTTACACCCCATTTAATCCCTATGGTGCGAGGGATTTTAGCCACTGTCTACGCTACCATGCGTGATCCCGGTTTAGTCCGTGATGATTTAATTACCATCTATAACGCCTTTTATCGCAATTCTCCCTGGGTAAAAATCTGTAACAGTGGCACTTATCCCCAAACTAAATGGGCGTGTGGAAGTAATTCCTGCTACATTGGCATAGAAGTTGATCCCCGCACCGGCCGAGTGATTGTTATGTCAGCGATTGATAACTTGATTAAAGGTCAAGCCGGACAAGCTATTCAATGTATGAACATCATGCTAGGCTGGGATGAAACCTTGGGATTACCTAAAGTTGGGTTTTATCCTTAATGGGTAATGGGTAATGGGTAATAGGTAATGGGTAATGGGTAATAGGTAATGGGTAATGGGTAATGGGTAATGGGTAATGGGTAATAGGTAATGGGTAATGGGTAATGGGTAATGGGTAATTGGTAATTGGTAATGGGTAATGGGTAATAGGTAATGGGTAATTGGTAATAGGTAATTGGTAATGGGTAATTGTTAATGGGTAATTGGTAATTGGTAATTGGTAATTCACGTTTTACAACTGACAACTAACAACTGACAACTGACAACTAACAACTGACAACTGACAACTAACAACTAACAACTGACAACTAACAACTGACAACTGACAACTAACAACTAACAACTGACAACTGACAACTAACAACTAACAACTAACAACTAACAACTAACAACTAACAACTAACAACTAACAACTGACAAATTAAACAATTTTTGGTTTTTGTAAATGCCAATTAGTTGATTGTTCATAAGCATAAGCTACTTGGAAAAGTTGCTCTTCTCCTAAAACTTTGCCAACTATTTGTAAACCAATTGGTAAACCTTGACTATCAAAACCACAGGGTAAACTAATTCCTGGTAAACCAGCCAAATTAGCGGGAATAGTCATTAAATCATTCAAATACATACTCAAAGGATCGGTAGTTTTTTCACCAGCTGTAAATGCGGTAGTGGGTGCTGTGGGAGAAATCAAAACATCTACGTTTTCAAAAGCTTTTTCAAAGTCTTGTTTAATTAAAGTGCGGACTTTTTGCGCTTTCAAATAATAGGCATCATAATAACCAGCGGAAAGAGCATAAGTACCAATCATAATTCGGCGTTTAACTTCTGTTCCAAAGCCTTGAGAACGAGTCCGGGTATACATTGATAAAAGATTATCTGCGTCAGGGGAACGTAAACCATATTTAACGCCATCGTAACGGGCTAAATTAGCAGAAGCTTCCGAAGGGGCGATAATGTAGTAGGTTGGTAAACCATAGCGAAAACTGGGACAGGAAATAGGATGAATTTCTGCACCTAATTCTTGCAGTTGTTCAATAGCTTTAGCAACAGCAGCTTCTACTTGAGGATCTAAACCTGCACCAAAGGTTTCTGTAATTATACCAATTCTCAATTTTTTGCCAACTTTGAGATCCGGTTTTAAACTAGCTGCATAGTTAGGAATTGGGACATTGAGACTGGTAGAATCTTGGGGATCATAACCTGCGATCGCACTCAATAATATAGCTGCATCTTCTACACTGCGTCCAAATGGTCCAATTTGGTCGAGAGAAGAAGCATAGGCCACCAAACCATAACGGGAAACTAAGCCATAGGTCGGTTTCATCCCTACCACACCGCAGAAAGACGCAGGTTGACGAATTGAACCTCCGGTATCAGAACCCAGAGCAACCACACATTCATCTGCTGCTACTGCTGCGGCTGAACCACCGGAAGAACCACCGGGAACACGGGATAAATCCCAAGGATTAGCGGTAACTTGATAAGCGGAGTTTTCTGTAGAACTCCCCATAGCGAACTCATCTAAATTAGTTTTACCTACCATGACAGCCCCAGCGTCAGCTAATTTTTGGGTGACGGTTGACTCATAAGGTGGGACAAAATTTTCTAAAATCCGCGAAGCGCAGGTGGTGACAATCCCTTTCGTACATAAATTATCTTTAATGCCGATGGGAATCCCCGCTAACAGTCCAATTTCTTCTCCCGCAGCGATTTTTGCATCCACAGCACGAGCTTGTTTTAAGGCTTGTTCTGTCGTAACAGTGAGGAAACTGTGCAGTTTTGGTTCTAACTCTTGAATCCGATTTAATGCTTCTTGGGTAATTTCAACGGCAGAACGTTCTTTAGTGATTATCTGTTCGTGCAATTCGCGGATGGATGCCATAATTGTTATCTTTAAGGAATCAAGTCATTGATTTTAGCATTTCTAGGGCTGGGGATTGGGGAATTTGCATCTGAACTTCTGAATTATGTAGAGATGAGTCGTCTAGAACCTGGTAGAATATCATATTGCTGTGATATAAGGTTAATAAATAAATTAATGATACATATACGTAAAGTTTCAATCTAATAAAGGATTAAAAAGTAGATTTTCTGTCAAGATTAAATAACCTCTTTGTGTATATTATGGAAAAAAGGAATAGTCCCATACATCATTCTATCAAACAAAACCTTGGCTATGATGAAAATACATCTGATAAAGAATTTCTTGAAGATTGGAAAAAACGTTCATCCCAAGTTTGTAAGCCTTGTTGGGAACTGAAATACTGTCCTTATGGTCCATTTGTTGAGCATTCACCACGCCTGCCACTTTTGCGTAAAGAAATGAAGGATCATATTGACTTTATTAAAAAATGTCTTGAAACTGGATACATACATAGATGTGAGTCTTTGGATGATGAAACTCGTGAATTTTATACTAAAATTCTCATTGATGCTGAGAAAGATTTAACGATTATTGCTGATTTTATAGAACCTCAATGGAGGTTTTCAAAGTTAGTTGAGATGGCTTCAGAATCAGATGATCCTATTCGAGAAGTATTAAAGTATGAAGATCAACCTATTGAGCAATACCGTGTTCCTATTCCTCTCGATTGTGATCAAAAAGTACAACTCTCTGATCAGAAAACATTAGATTCTGAGTTAGTAAAACTTGCACAAAACGAAGCTAGTAGAATGAAGAAAGCTCTTGAAACTGGCATAGATGAGCATATAAAGGAACTAAATGACAGTTTACGTAGATACTTTGAAACCGAGGTTCTTAACTTTAAGGAAAAAGACTATCCAGAGGATATACCTGAAGAGGTTGAGATAATGAAATGCAATGTGTTTGGACACATTTGCCCAGTTATTTTTGTAGGTGAAGCAGTTACAGAAACCAGTGAATTAAGACGTAAAGGAAGGTACTTACCATTTAAAACAAAAATGAGAGTAGTGCGTCGTGACAATTATACATGCCAGAATTGCGGTCAACATCTAAAAGATGATGAAGTTGAATTTGATCACATTATTCCAGTTGCAAGAGGTGGAAGTTCTGAAGAACACAACATTAGACTCACCTGTTTTACATGCAATCGAGATAAATCTGACAATGTTGAAATTTAGTGCGATCGCTGATCTCGTAGATTGGGTTAAGGAACGCAACCCAACATCAATATTGCTGTTATTGATATTTGTTGGGTTTCATTTTATTCCACCCAACCTACAGTGCTAAACCGATTATTGCCATAATTACGAAAAATTACACTATTCCTATGAATGACAAACTCCAGACCGAAAAAGACAATCTACAAGAAAACACTAATGTGGAAATAAGTCAAGAACCAGAACCAGAAAAAGTTTTATGTCCCCATTGTCAACGCACTGCTACAAATGGTATTAAATGTAAGGGCATTTGTGTTTCTGATAGTGACTATTAGCAAATAAACAATTTTACAACAACTAAGTAATATGGTGAAAATAATTTCTCGGAAATATGTCGGTCAAGCCAATGTTTATGATATTGGTCTGGAAAATGACCATAATTTTGTGATCAAAAATGGATTTATTGCCTCTAATTGTTTCAATAAATCTCACTCCACTGCTTACGCTTACGTCACCTATCAAACATCATATTTAAAAGCAAATTATCCATTGGAATATATGGCCGCGCTGTTAACTGCTAACAGTGGTGATACTGACAAAGTACGGAAATATCTTGATAATTGCTCTAATATGGGTATCACTATTGATGCACCTGATGTTAATCGCTCTGGTTTAGATTTTACTCCCATAGATGGCAAAATTTTATTTGGATTTTCGGCAGTGCGAAATGTAGGACAAAATGCTATTTTTAGCATCTTAGAAGCAAGAGAACAATCAGGAAAATCTATCCCATTTCAATCTCTGGCAGATTTTTGCGACCGTGTTGATTTACGTTCTATGAACCGACGTACTTTAGAATCACTAATTTACTGCGGTGCTTTTGATAAAATTGAACCTAACCGCAACCAGTTAATTCATGATTTGGAATTAGTTTATGAGTGGGCCCAATCCCGTGCTAAAGATAAGGCTAGTGGACAAGGAAGTATCTTTGATTTATTAGGAAGTGAATTTGCAGCTAATCATAATCAAGTTCAAAAAAATACTTTTGAATCTGCTCCGAAAGCTCCTCCTGTTAATGATTTACCACCTCAAGAAAAATTACGCATGGAAAAGGAATTATTAGGATTTTATTTATCAGACCATCCTCTCAAATCTATTAGACAATCATCATCAATTCTTGCACCAATTAATTTAGCACAACTGGGTGAACAAAAGGATGATTCTGTCCTTTGTGCAGTAGTAATGTTGAATAATGTTAAAAAAGTAATGACTAAAAAAGGTGAACCAATGGCAATTTTGCAGGTTGAAGATTTATCTGCTGCTACGGAAGCTGTTGTTTTTCCTAAAACTTATGAACGCATTAGTTCTATACTGGCAGTTGATGCTAGATTAATTATTTGGGGTAAGGTAGATCGTCGTGATGAACAAAGTCAATTGATTCTGGAAGATGCAGAAACTGTAGAAACGGTAAAAATGATTTTGTTGAAACTTACTCCACAACAAGCAGGAACTCTTGAAGAACAGCATCGTTTAAATATTATTCTTAAAGCTCAATCTGGAGATAAAGATAAATCAAAAGTACCAGTAGTTGCTATTGTTCAAGCAGGAGACCATCGAGAAGTTGTTCGGTTTGGTAGACAGTTTTGGGTACAAGATTCGGGAACAGCATTGCAAGCATTACAAAATGCTAATTTTCACGCTGATCTTAAACAATTAACTAGTGGTTAACCATAAACATAAAGATGACGCATTTTTAGTATTTATCCAAAATTCTCTTAATTATCTACAGCTTATGTTATGTTAATGAGATACAAACTGAAATTATAAAACTTTTGTAGAATAGGTATCTTGTCTATTAAGTAGGTTGGCGTTAAAAATTGTCGTTATGACAAGGGAACCTGTTCCCAGTTAAGAGTTCCCTGTTCCCTACCTCTACGAAAAATTCATGAATCAAATCGGATCACTATATCATAAATTTTATTCATTTTATTTGTATATTAGTTCTGATGTTTAATTTTTATCTAATATTCAACTTGATAATTTTTATAATTTTATGATCTAAGTTATGTATATTGTAATATTAAAAATATATTTCTCGATTATTGTCAATTACAACATACAATAAGTTCAACTTGAGTGAGGTACTTACAGTAAGTTCAGCTTGAGTAAGGTACACTTTGTGCGGAGAAGATACTCGCACCACAAGAGTTTTATTATTAATATCTATACTTCATAATATCGAGAACCGCTGTAATATGGTCAGGATACCTGCACTAAAATAGTTTTATTATTAATATCTGTACTTTATAATATTGAGAACTGATCTATAATTAATTCAATAAAATACAAAATTAGTAATAATTTTCTGTTTGCTAATATTTTATTAATTTGATACTCTCTTTAATTTTAGTAGTTATTGACAATTAAATATTAATAGTTGTTATTACATTATGAATGCAATCTTATATAATTGTATTGCGATCTTATGTGATTGTATTTTGATTATATAAGATTGTTAAACAAACTTATATTTTAGTTATAGATAAATTAAAGAAGTTATTAAAACAATTAGTATATAGATTAGAACTGAAACTTATTTAACAAAGAAGTTTAACTCATAGTTTATTACCATTGATTACTAATTGCTAACTGATAGTTTCTGCTTTTTTGAAATTAAGAATTTGAAAAAGGCGACTTGTTTTGTAAAACAAACCGCCTAACTTGCTATCAAACAGGTAATATTGGCATTAATTCTCTTTCTGTTCTTGAAAAAACTTTTGGTAGATAGTTTTAGTATTTTCTTCATTAGCAGAAGTAGCAGTCATTTGATAATCAACCAAACTATCTACAAAAGGAAGAGATACCTTAAATGTACCATCAGCATTGAGTTTAACATTTTGACCATCAATAGTGACAATTGCATCTTTTTTTGTTGCGCCATAAATCACTAATTCTGTATCAACGACAAACCAGAAATCTGTGCTAGGACTACTGAAGACATGAACTGTACCAGAACGAGCCAAACATAACCACTGATGATCATTAATTAAATAACCAATTTCTGTCATGTAATCACGTTCACCTTGAGGAATAGGTATATAACAATCATGAATTGCGGTTTCACATTCGTATTGTTGTACTAATTGAGGAGATTGATAACTAAGATCAAGATTAGTAACATCATAAAGACGTATAGCCAGAGTCATAAATCCCTGATTTTGCAATATCTTTTGATGATTGATATTTTGTTTGAGCTTATCACTATCAGAGATATACCAAGATACATAAGCCCATTTAGGAGTGCGGGGCGTGAAAATAATTCTGGTATTTTCATGGGCATTAATTTGATTTATAGTAGTCCAAGCTGCTATTTCTGCGTCTAACTCCATGGCGATGTTTTCATCAGTGGTTGTAGAATGAAATGGAGTTGGTAATATTTCTTCTGGTATTTGAGGTATATTGAGTTCAATGTCATTACTGATTGAATTTAAAGCCTCTTCCAGATTTAATGGTAAATCAGAGACTAACTTTTGAGTTGGTGGTGATTGATGAGTTTGTGGAAAGGACATACCGAGTAATTCTGATAAAGAGATATATCTATCTTCTTTAATCGGAGTTGGAATTGGAGTTGGAATTGGAGTTGGAATTGGAGCGGGGTGTCTATTGAGTAATTCTGATAAAGACATGGTCTTTTGATCAGATGATGATGTTATTGGTTCGGGGATTTCTAATAGAGAATTATTAAATTCATCTATTGATATATCTGAGTCAATGAGATTGTGATGAATAGGGATTGATGGATAATGATTATTGACAACAACGACGGGGGCTTCTGTGTCCCAAATTGTGTTATGAGAATCTAAATCAAGTTCATTAGTAATTGTTTGGGTGAGGGGGAGATTATTTGTTGGGGTTGGTTGTGAAAGAGTGTCTTCTGGAGAGTGATTACCATTGAGTTGATGATTAGTTGCGTTGAGAGTTTCCTGAGTTGCGTTTTGGAAGAGGTGACTATTCTTGGAATTTTCTGAATCTAGGATATTGGAGTTTGATGTACGCTTTTTGCTTCTCCATAAAAAAGGAATACTCAAAACAGTGATCAGTAGTAAGGGTAAGAGTAGCAAAAACCCCATATTTTTGGTGAGTATTGAGGGGTTAGTAAAGGGGTTTACCAACTGTATTTCATTTCCAACTTCTGTAGGTTGCTCCGTGGGGGGGTTTGTGGGAATAGTTAATAAGGAAGGATTTTGATTAATGGTAGATGCTGTTGGGGGTAGAGGGGTACGAGTCTGGGATTCTGCTGGGAGCGGTGCGGAAATCAAGAAACTTGCTACCATGGGGCTGGTAGCGATAGACATTAATAAAGCCAGATTGATAATTACAGTATCTTTTTTTTGTTGTTGCCACATACATCCCTAATTAAGCTAGAATAAATGGACTACTTGCCAATACTCAAAATAGTTGTTTGATTGAGCGGACAGGTTAATTATACAACTTGAGTAGTTTTTATCTGTGATAACACAAGTGATGAAAATAAAAAAGGGGTTGGCGTTAATTAACAGGAACTGAAAAGCTAACAATTACTAACAACTACTTGTGATCTCCGTGCAAAGTCACACTTCTATGGTAACAATATTAGGAGTTTGTGGCAAAATACCCTTATGCTACTAGGATTCAAGACCCAACTCAAGGTAAACAAGCAACAAAGACTACTACTGGAACAACACGCAGGAGTAGCCAGAGGAACTTGTAAAATTCTACACTAGATTTTGGGCTTCCCGGAGACAAACTTGTAGTTCTTTGGCCAAAAAGCCGACATGAGGTTCATCAAGAAGAGAAAGATGAGAACCGGGAATATACTTAACATCTAAATCACCAGTTATTATTTCATTCCAACCAAACTTTGGATCATATTTTATACCTATAGCCTCTGTTCTGTTTTCATCTTTTGTGCGAAATAGAGTTACTTGTCCCGAATAAGGTTGAAAAATATATGTATTCATAGCTTGAATATAAATATCATGCCCGTGTAGATACTGATTATTTTCAGGGATTTGGGGATTAATAATCTGCGTAATAAGCCGTAAGTGATTTTGAAAGATTTGTTTTATATAAAACTTAGAGTGTTTGTAAAGACTTTTAGCTTTGTCAGAAATATACGTATTTCTACGTTGCATAAAATAATTAAAATGTAAATAAATTCGTTGTAGTAATGATAGTCTGCATTTATAACCAGGACGACAGGTATCCAATATAGCTAAAAATACAACTTTTTGACCTTGACAGTGAAGTTGTTGAGCTATTTCATAAGCAATAATACCTCCAAAAGAATATCCTCCCAAAAAATAAGGTCCTTGAGGTTGAAGAGTTTGAATTTCTTGAAGATATTGGGAGGCCATATTTTCAACTTGAACTATAGGAAACTGCTTGTCATTTGCTTTTTGTAATTGTAGTCCATACAAGGGTTGTTCTAACCCTAAATGTCTTGCTAAATTACGATAACATAACACTTCTCCCCCCAAAGGATGAATCATAAATAGGGGTGGTTTTGTTCCGTGGGGTTGAATTTCTACTAAAGATGAATAATTGGCTTTGGGGGTGTTTTCTAAAACTTTTTCTTGCTGAATAATTTGGACTATTGCTGCTATTGTAGCTGACGGAAACAAAGCCGCTAGAGGCAATTTTTTAGCAAATTTATGTTCTAAAATAGCAAATAATCGCGCTGCTAATAAAGAGTTTCCTCCCAATTCAAAAAAATCATCTTCAACACCAATAGGTTGAACACCTAATAAATCTTCCCAAACTTTGACTAACTGACATTGTATATCATTTTGGGGATGAACAAAATTTTGATTGAGTTGGGGTTTGATGAAATTAAATGTAGCTAGTTTCTTCCTGTCCAGTTTACCATTAGGTGTTAATGGCAAAGTATCTAAAAAAATAAAGGCACTAGGAAGCATATATTCAGGTAGTTTACCTTGTAAATGCTGTCTGATTTCTTTAGTTGTAGGTGCTGGTTTTTTTTTGGCAATAATATAAGCGATAAGACGTTTATTTTCTGGAATATCTTCCGTGGCTACGACCACTGCTTCTTGAAGATGAGGAATTTTGAGCAATTCCATTTCTATTTCTGTAACTTCAATGCGGAAACCTCTAATTTTTACTTGAAAATCTTTTCTACCTTTATGAACTAAACAACCATCAGATTGAATACAGCCTAAATCACCGGTGCGGTAAATTCTTTTTTTACTATTTTGAATATCTGCTAAAAAGACGGTTTTCGTTAACTCTGGTTTTTGCCAATAACCAAGAGCTAAATATTCACTTTTTAGAGCAATTTCTCCAATATTACCACTTTCAACTTCTAGACCATTTTCATCTAATATCACAACTTCCATATCTTGGACTGGGTAACCCATAGGTATGGTACTATTTGCGATTTCCGTATCTTTATCAACTATGAAATTACGAAAAGTTCCTGCTTCTGTTGCACCTAAACTGGCATATAAAGTGCAATTTGCAGAAAAATACTTTTTGTAGTTTTCTACGTCTCTAATTAAGGTAGCTTCACCACCTAATTTAACTAGACGAATTTTAGGAAATTGTTCTGTATCTGTGAGGATATCTACAAAATGTCTAAATAGAGTTGTAAAGGAATGATAAATAGTAATTTCTGATGTAATTAGCCATTTTACTAAATTAGTTAATCCCTCTTCTTTAACGTTAAAAGGATAGAGACTAGCACCATTAAGTAAGGTGTAGAAAATACATAATATTCCTCCCAATGCACTACAAGAATAGAGGAAAATTACACGATCTTCATGGCTAATTAATAACGTTTTTGTATCATTCATACAGTAATGCAAAGAATTTCTATGACTATGCACTACCCCTTTAGGTTTACCAGTTGAACCACTAGTGTAAATTATATAAGCTAGTGTCTCTGGTGATATTTTAATCAGAGGATTTTTCTCAGAATTATTATTAGTAATATTGTCTTTAATATTATCTATATTAAATAATTGACAATTATTAGCTAATTTCCTGGCTAAATCCCAATTCAAATTATTAGTAATAAATGCAACGGCTTGAGAATCTTCAATAATATAAGTAAGTCTATCAATGGGAAATGTGGGATCTAAAGGAACAAAGATTTTACCTGTTTTTAAAACTCCCAGAATACTTGTCATGAAATCTGCACCTTTTTCTAGTAATAAGACAATTACTTCTGGTTTTTCTCCTCTTTGAGAGAGAATTGTATTTGCTAAACGGTTAGCATTTTCATTTAATTGTGTATAGGTAAAGGTTTGATTATTAGTTTTGATAGCAATAGCATGAGGATATTGATTAACTTGTTGTTCAAATCGTTGAGGAATAGATTGTTCAATATCTGATTTAGGAAAATCTATAAAACCTTCCGGTTTTGCAATTAAACGATTACAAACAAACTTTTGCTGAAAAATTGCACTAGGAATTGTCTGATAAATATTAGTCATCTGTGTGTATTTCCTCCTTAATTTATTGTATATGTATTTATAGCTTTCTATTGAAGAAATGGTTTATATCCTGATCTGACTTGCTTTAAATCAAAATTTCGACTTATAAAAATAGATGATAAACGCAATTATGATCAGCCGCTATAGCTGATAACCAAGTTTCATTAAATCTTTATCTATGCTTTAAATAAGATAATTAAATTATCATAAAAACATAGATTCCTGATTTATTGAATCAATGGAGAATATTAAATTAATTATCAGTTGCGTTCTCTCTCCAACTGCTCAATTACTCTTTGTAAATACCAATCATCTGACATTCCCGGATCATTATATTTTTGTTGTTCAATGAAGCGTTCTTGCTATTTCCCAGTGTCCTCCCACTAAACCCAAAAGTCGCTGACATAAAACTTGATATTTTTGATTTTTGATTTCGGGACTAGATGTTTGAATTTTTTGTATTTTTTGTATAGTATTTAATACTTCTTGGTAATTTTCCCAGTCTTCTTGTTCACAATAAATACTAGCTGCTTTTTGATAATCGGATACAGCATTTTGCATTTCTTCTAACAATGTATAGGCCAGATGGAAAAAAATCAAGAATTTGTTAATTTACAGCACTTACCGATGTTATGAGGTACAAAGTCACCCCACCCCCAACCCCCTCCCCGCTCTTCGAGAGGTGGCTTAATATGTACCTCATAAGAGCGGAAACCCCTGTAATTATACACCAATTTAAGAAGATCCCCGATTTTTTGAAAAAATTGGGGATATGAATCTCTTTATAACCTTGATATTGTCTAAAAATCAGAAATTAAACTCGGATAATTGATCACAAATACATCCCTAGTTCCTAACCCAGGATTTTCGGGTTTTATGGGAGTAGTAAAATGAAAAAATTGATGTTCATTGACTAAAAGAATTTCTCCAGGTTGCAAAACTTTGTTAAAAATTGGCTTTTCTTTTTTCGCAGAATATAAATGAGTTTCTCCACCTTGAATATTATCTCTTCCTGCGGAAAAAATCCCAATGAAATCACTACCATCTCTGTGAATACCTTCAGGAGCAGGATTTGCTAAATTATCTGGTGAGCAGGTAGTTCTAATTTGATGAACATCAATTTCTGCTGCTATATCTAGTTTACAAGAATCACAAAATGCGAAAATCAGATGCTTGAAAATATCTAGTTCTATGAGTGCATTATCCAATTCTGAAAATTCCCTTTTTATCCCTCCCAATAAAGGATTATATTCTCTACTTTGTAATAGATATCCTGGTGGAAGTTTGAGTAAATTATTGCCAGAAACTAAAAATCTAGATAACCTGCGTGAGCGATATTTTCCCTTAATATAAGGATCAATTGGTAAATTATCAAAAAACGGCTTAAAACCTGTCGTATTAATGGAGTTTACTTTTCTGAGGGTAAACAGAAAAGCATATTCTAATTCCCTATCAAGTGAGACTTTTTGCATAGAATATTTCTCCTTGTATTGGTAAATGCTACCATATTTGTCTAAATGGTAGGTTTATAATATCTATTATATTCTAATCTGCTAAAAATATCGTAAATTTAACTACAAATATGAATTATTTATGATGAAAATTAGACTTAATATCTTCCTAAGCTTTTAGTGATAGATAAATAGATAGATTTGATGATTTTGCGTATTGGGTTTATTGCTATTTTCTAAATTATCTCTCTTTCATCAAGAATAGCAATAATTTTGAGTTAATATGAGTAAATATTCTACCCAAATTATGATCATGACAGATTGGCTTTATAACTACTCAACTCTATATGCTGGTACTTTAGTCAAACGCTACAAGCGGTTTTTTGCTGATATTCAATTAAATTCTGGAGAATTGATCACAGCACATTGTCCAAATACAGGACCAATGACGGGAGTTTCTACTGTTGGTAGTGCTGTACAAGTTTCTAAAAGTGAAAATCCTCAACGAAAACTAGCATATACTTTAGAATTAATAGAAGTCAAAGATCATCTAACAACTTGGGTGGGTGTAAATACAACTTTACCTAACCGTGTGATTAAATTAGCGTTAGAGAAACATTTATTTCCAGAATTGACTGAATATGAACAAGTTAAAAGTGAGGTTGTTTACGGAAAAGATCGTAAAAGTCGAGTTGATTTTTATTTAACAGGAAATGGTCAACAACGACCAATTTATTTAGAGGTGAAAAATACAACTTGGTCTCAAGGAACTTTAGCCTTATTTCCCGACACAGAAACCACCAGAGGACAAAAACATCTACAGGAATTAATAGAAGTTATGCCTAAAAATCGGGCAGTAATGCTATATTTTATTAACCGAAATGATTGTTTAGAATTTGCACCGGGAGACAGCAAAGATCCTGTATATGGTAAATTACTAAGAACAGCGATTAATCTAGGTTTAGAAGTTTTACCATGTCGTTTTGATATTTCTCCAGTAGGTATCCGTTATTTAGGTTTAGCAGAACTAAAAATATAGACATAATAGTCATATTAAATCATCAAATTTGCAAATGGAAAAAACAATTTATGTCAAGATTATGTAACTCCTCAATTTAACATATCAAAAGCTTAGAAAATGATTCTTGACAATTCTATTAATTTTGTCTACAATAGGAGAGGATGAACATAATATTTTTAATAAAAACAACAAACAATTATCAACCGCAAATAAACCGTAAATAATTTGATTACTCAAATTGGATTGCTATATGTCAGAAACTATTGTGACTGTAACCAGCATTAAATTGCCACCCACTCAAGCAGAACTTCCTTGTGATGATGGTATTCCCATGGAGACACAAAGACATAAATTACAAATAGACATTTTAACTGATACTATTCAGCCATGGCTAGATCAAAAAACTGATGGATATGTAGGTGGCAATATGTTTGTTTACTACAGTTTAGCTCAGTTAAAAAATCAAAATTTTCGCGGACCAGATTTTTTTGTAGTTTTAGATGTCCCCAAAAAAGAACGACTTTCTTGGGTAGTTTGGGAAGAAGGAAAACCACCAGATGTAGTAATTGAGTTACTTTCAGAAAGTACATCTAAAAACGATAAAACTGAGAAGAAATTGATTTATCAAAATCAGATGCGTGTTCCTGAATACTTCTGGTTTGATCCTTTTAATCCAGAGGATTTTGTAGGTTTTCATATCAACAGTGGTGTGTATGAACCTATTGCTTTTAATAGCAAAAATCAATTAGTGAGTACAGTTTTAAACTTAATCTTAGTGCGTTGGCAGGGTAATTATAGAGGTATTAATACCACTTGGTTACGCTGGGCAAATTTAGATGGTGAATTATTTCCCACAGCCCAAGAAAATGCTGAACAAGAAAAACAACGGGCTGAAAAAGCTGAATCTCAATTAAGACAAATTGCGGTGAATTTGTGGCAAAATGGGATGTCTCTAGAACAAGTGGCACAGTTAACGGGTTTAGAAGTTACAGAAATAGAAAAATGGCGGGTTTAATTTGATCAACAAGTTAAGTTCAATTATTTTAATCATGGGTGTTTCTGGCGCTGGTAAAACTACAATTGGTAAACTTTTAGCTGAATTACTCAACTGGGAATTTAGAGACGCTGACAACTTCCATAAACTAGCAAATATCAAAAAAATGCAAATGGGAATTTCTCTCAATGATGATGATAGAATGCCTTGGTTAGAAGATTTGCAAGTAGCTATTAGAAATTGGCTACAAGAAAACAAAAATGTCGTTTTGGCCTGTTCTGCACTCAAAACCAGTTATCGTCAAATGTTGATAATTGATAGCCGCATTCAGTTAGTTTACCTCCAGGGGTCTTTTGATGTCATTGAAAATCGCCTAAAAGCCAGGACAAATCACTTTATGACTGAAAAGCTCCTCAGAAGTCAGTTTAATGACCTTGAAGAGCCTGAAGATTGTATTTGTGTTGATGTTTCCCAAGCCCCGGAAGTAATTGTCGAAAAGATTAAAAGAGCTTTAGGCTAGTTGATGAGAACTCAGAAAAGCGTCAACTTCTGCCGCAGTGGGTTGAGAAGCGATCGCACCTGGTTTAAGAGTAGTTAAAGCTCCTACAGCAGTCGCATAAGTGACAATTTTTCTGGCGGTTTCTGCGTCTTTGAGTTTGTGAATACCAACTTGGTGTAATTGGTGGATAAACCCAGCTAAAAACCCATCTCCTGCACCTGTAGTATCTACAACTGGTACGGAAAAAGCCGGTAATTTACCTTCATTCTCCCCTAAACAATAGGTACAACCATTTTCACCATCTGTCACTAAAACCCCTTCCAAGGAATTAACTCTATAAGTAATTGCCCCAGGATCTGTTGTATTAAATAACCATTGTGCTTCGTCCTTTGTCAATTTGAGGAAGTCAAATCTCCCCAATAAAGCTTGAATTTTGGTCTTAGCTGTATTTTCATCTAGCCAAAATACTGGTCGCCAATTGACATCAAGAATAATTTTTAGGTCATATTGTTCTGCCAATTCTAAAGCTCGCAAAACAGCTTTCTCACTTTCAGGATAGGCTAATTCTAAAGTTCCCACCACCAAAAAGTCAGCTTCCTCAAACAGTGCGGGTGGTAATTTTGTAGCTTGGAGGCGGGTATCAGCAAATTCTGAAGTATCATATTTACCAAAACCAGCAAAAGTGCGATCGCCTGTTAAATCCCTAACTACATATACCTGTCTTGTTGGTGCTGTGGAGTGACGTTGCAAACCAGTTGTATTTACGCCGACAGTTTCCAGTAATTTTATCAGTGTATTTCCTGATTCATCTTCGCCCACCGCGCCTATAAATCCGGCTGATGTCCCCAACTTCACCAAAGCACAAGCTACATTTGCTGGTGCTCCCCCTGGGTAGGGAGTCCATGATTTCACTTCCTCTAGTTTCAGTCCCAATTGATCAGCTAAACAATCAAATAAGACTTCACCAAGACATAAAACACGGGGATTAATCATTGCGTTTTTGATTTTCTCTAGGGTATTATATTTTTAGTTAAAATCAATACTTTTTATCTGTAGTGTATATGACTACAAACCTAAAATCAAAAGAAAATTTTGATATTAGTAGTATTAGTAACATTTAAAACTATTTACCTCCGCAAAGATCTTCTAGAATAAGGAATAAGATTTGAGTACATATACTAAGAGAGGATTAGTAAGTAATGGCTGCTAATGAGTCTGGAACTCATATTATTTTATCAGACAGAGAAATGCAAATTATCGACTTAGTGGCTACTGGCTTAACTAACCAAGAAATTGCAGCAAAACTGGAAATTAGCAAACGGACCGTTGATAACCATATTAGCAACATTCTCACTAAAACTAAGACTGATAACCGTGTGGCCTTAGTGCGTTGGGCTTTACAATGGGGTAAAGTCTGTTTAAATGATGTTAATTGTTGTTCGCTTACCGTTGAGAATGATCAAAGCATATTCACATGAATTAGTGTGATAATTAAAAAGCTTTAATCAAGCTTGTTAGTTATTTGAGTGATTCCTGTTTAACAGTATGGTGGTTGATTTACGCTGTTGTGTATTAGCAAAATTTTATCTTTAAAATAAGCGTTAAAATACAGCTTTAGACAGACGTAAATCAACTATCCTGTGAATATGGTCAAGGTAATTGTCTTTGGACAAAACCTAGCTGCTAATAATCAAAACGAAATGCCGTCGAAATGCTATTAATACATAATTAAAAAACCCGGGTGAACCGGGCAGATGTACTTTTTGTCAAGTTTTAGCTAATTAGTGCTATTGGTTGATTTCACAAGTTAAAGGACAAGCTGCATAAACAGTGGTTTGGATTTTTTCAGTTTCACCATGTAGCCAGCTTAACCATTTTACCTGCTTAGGATGAATACCTTTAGCCGTGAGAATGCCAGCAGCAATTAATACTGCGGTAACATTCAGCATGACTAAACTACTTGCCACAACTAAAACCGCACTAGCGGGCATTACAGACTGTAAAACAATAGACAACAGACATCCAACTGTAGCCATCAATACAACCAATGGAAAACCAACGACCAACAAGCACACTGCCAATGTAAATGTCCAGATTAAAAAGCTTTTCATCATTAACAAGGAGTGGGTCTGAACCAGATTAGAGCTTTGAGCAGAAACCATGACTTTTCCTCCTAAAATACACAGCAAGTTTAAATTTCAGTTATTTATCGCTGGAAGGCGAATAAACCGATTTTGTTTCAAGTGAAATTTAGTATATAAAACCCTAGCTCCAAAATGAGCATTTCTTTACTAAACTTTACAGTTAATTTTTTGTGGTTATGAATGAGAAGCCAGATATGCCCATAGGGCGAGAAATAAGTTTGGCTGTATGCCTTGAGAAATATAGACTAACGGTAGATGAGAATCAGGAGTTGATTCTTGTCTTTGGATTGTGGATATGCTTAATATTTCTTATAGAAAACCCTAGTATTTCTCATAATTTATCTATAAATCTCAGGGGATTATCTAGTAACAGTCATTTAAAATTTTTTAGACGTATATAATATAGTTTTGATAAACCAAGATGTAATTATACGAGTCTACCACGCCACCATCTTGGAAATTCTGGTTTTGAAAGTATTAGTGGTATTTTTTTTAAGGGTTTGTGAGGATGTTTTAGAATATTTAATTGCGTCCATAAAGCTTACCTGTAAAGAAAGAAAACGCTAATATACAAATCAATTTTATTTAATTAGACCTAAAAAAAATCAAAATTTTTAACTCACAAAGGTGATATACTACTGATAAATAGACCCATAATTCAATAACGCACAATGCCATCCTTGCAGCTTTCTAATTCCAGTAGTTATCCAAGGCAGAAACCTTCCGAAATTACCCTTGCACATTTGATTCAAGAAGCATTTGATGGAGGTTATTCTGATATTCACCTAACAGTAGGGGAAATACCTCGCTTCCGCGACCGAGGAGAGATGCAAATCACCAATTATCCTGAAACTGATAAAGCAACCTTTACCAGTTGGTTGTACGAGATTCTTGGTGATGAAGAAATTGAAAGTTTTCAGAAAAACTTAGAATTTGATGGTGCGGTTCAATATGATTTTGTCCGTGTGCGAATTAATATCTTTGATAGCTTGCGTGGTAATGGAATGGTACTGCGGCTAATTCCTTTGCAAATTATGTCTATCGAGCAGTTACGCTTACCACCTATAATTCAAAAGATTTGTGATTATCAAAAAGGCTTGATTTTGATTACAGGTCCAACTGGTTCAGGTAAGTCAACAACAATGGCTGCAATGGTTGACTATATCAATCGGACAATGTTCAAGCATATCATTACCATTGAAGATCCGATAGAGTTTGTCCACCAAAGTCGTAAGTCTCTAATTAGACAACGGGAGGTGGGAATGCACACCCTCAAGTTCGATAACGCCTTAAAGGCAGCTTTGCGTGCTGACCCAGATGTTATTCTTTTGGGAGAAATGCGGGATAAAGAAACGGTAAATACTGCATTGAAAGCCGCACAAACAGGTCACTTAGTGATGGGAACTCTACACACCAATAGTGCTGTAAAAACTATTGAACGAATCCTCAACTTATATTCTGGTGAAGAACAAGAGGCTATGCGCGTGGTATTGGCTGAGTCCTTAATAGCTATAGTTTCCCAAGGTTTGTGCCGGACGGCAGATAGTAAACGCTGTGCTTTCCACGATATCCTGATTAATACTGAGGCCGTCAAAGATTGGGTGAAAACAGGTAATTATGATGAAATTGAAGCGTTAATGAAACAATCAGGTTTTGATGGCATGATCACAATAAATCAGTCATTATTTAGCCTCTACCAAGAAGGACGTATCACCGAAGAAACAGCTTTGGAAATGTCCCCAACTCCTAATGAAATGGCGCAATTCCTCCGAGGTCGTTTTTAGTTTCATAACCACACTGCTAACCATTAACCAATGACTAAGTTGAATGTAGACAAACTATCTCAGCCGCAGTTATTTAAAGGTATTGCTTTGTTTACACCTGGAGGAGATTTAATTTACTGTATTGATCCTAGTAAACAAGGAAGATGGCATTTAAATCTCTGTGCGGCTTTGCGGGAAATTCTCGATTTACCAGAACCGCCTCATTTTTTAGTTCCTTGTTATACTGCAACTATTGATCATTGGTTAAATCCTCGGACTCAAAAAGTGCAGATATTTGCAGAAGCTTATCCCGCAGTTATGCGTCACCAAGCTGTGCTAAATGCGATTTTTGGGGAGGGGGACTTAGTGTGGCAATCAGCAGCCTGGCAAGATGGATTGTGCGATCGCCTGGTATTATCAACTTATCGTGCTACATTTCCTCAACTGTGGCAAGATCATGATTTAATTGTGCGTCTAGATTTAACTGAGTCTCCCTCACAGTATCAACAACCAATCATAACTACACAACCTACATCAGAAAATATACTTGATAATTCAAGTTTTATTTTACGCTTGTTTGTTGCTGGACAT
The DNA here is from genome assembly GCA_046070105.1 of Dolichospermum sp. Taxonomy (GTDB): domain Bacteria; phylum Cyanobacteriota; class Cyanobacteriia; order Cyanobacteriales; family Nostocaceae; genus Dolichospermum. Next base: position 6,807 of record JBJUHT010000113.1, on the reverse strand, counting down.
AATATAAACACTGAAAAAATTTTACAAAACCTGCACGAGTCATTAGAACGTTCTCTAGGGTATCCTTATACTCTTAAAGTAGTTGATGTTCTCACTAATCCAGAACAGGCCGAAATTGATCAAGTTTCTGCTACTCCTACCTTGGTTAAGGTTTGGCCTCATCCAATTCGGCGCATGGTTGGTAATTTAGATAACTTTGATAAAGTTCTCAAAATGTTAGCAGGACAGTAAATAATTTTCAATTTCCAATTTTAGGATATGTATAATATAAACTTGACTTGGTTGGATAGCAATAGTTGGTTGATTGAAATTAACCAACAGCGAATACTAATTGACCCCTGGTTAATTGGTACTTTAACCTTTAACAATTTAGATTGGTTATTCAAAGGTTCTCGTCATCAGGATCGATCAATACCAGATAATATAAATTTAATTCTGCTTTCTCAGGGTTTAGAAGATCACGCACACCCACCCACTTTAAAGCAACTTGACAAAAATATTCCTGTTGTTGCTTCTCCCAATGCGGCTAAAGTGGTAGAAAAACTAGGTTATCAACAAATTATCAGTCTTGAACATGGTGAAAGCTTCATTTTAAATCAGCACATAGAAATTAAAGCTGTTCCGGGTTCTCCCATTGGACCTACTTTACTAGAAAATGGCTATTTGCTCAAAAATCTAGTCCATAATTCTACATTGTATTATGAACCTCATGGCTATCATTCCCCGCAACTTCAAGAAATAGCACCCATTGACGTGGTAATTACACCTATTATTGATTTGAGTTTACCCCTACTCGGTCCGATTATCAAAGGTATGAATAGCACTCTAGAACTGATAAAATCTGTGAGACCTCAATTTATTCTCCCTACCGCAGCCGGAGGGGATATTTTCTTTGAGGGACTATTGGTAAAACTTCTTCAAACTAGGGGAAATACGACAGAATTTCAGACTTTATTAGCAAATAACAATTTAACAACTAAAGTGATCAGTCCTCACCCCGGTGCAAAAATTAGTGTTTGATATGGAAAAAATAGCTGTTATAGCACAGGGAGGAATAAAAGTTTAAATTAATTTTTTGGTAACTAAGTCATCAGGATGTTATTATTTGCGATTGAAGCACTTGCTATCAATTTAACTATCAAGTCTTCTAAATATCTGAGGAGTGTGACTAACTATGTCGAAAATTCGTGTCTCTCTAGCTTTAAGTATAGCTACCATAGCCAGTGGTTTCTTTTTAGCCGCTTGTGAAAATCCTAAACCTCCGTCCACGGAAGTTAGTACCGCTTCACCAACAGCTAAGACTACAACCAATGATACTAAAGGATTGAAAATTGGTAGTTTATTACCCACCACTGGTGACTTGGCTTCTATTGGACAACAAATGGTGGGTTCTGTTCCCTTACTGGTGGAAACCGTTAACGCTTGTGGAGGTGTCAATGGTGAAAAAGTTACTTTGGTAGAAGTAGACGACCAAACTGACCCTAAAGCGGGTGCTGCGGGTATGACTAAATTAGCAACTTTAGATAAAGTTGGTGGTGTGGTCGGTTCTTTTGCGAGTAGTGTTTCCACTGCGGCGGTTTCTGTAGCTGTACCTAATAAGGTCATGCTCATTTCTCCTGGTAGCACTAGCCCTGTATTTACTGACAAAGCTCAAAAAGGCGACTTTAAAGGCTTTTGGGCGCGGACTGTTCCCCCTGATACCTACCAAGCATTAGCTTTAGCCCAACTCGCTAAGAAAAAGGGATTTAAACGAGTTTCCACTGTGGTAATTAATAATGACTATGGTGTGGGTTTTGAAAAAGCATTTGTGCAAACTTTTGAGAAATTAGGTGGTACTGTAGTTAATAAAGATAAGCCTGTTCGCTACGACCCCAAATCTCAAACTTTTGATACAGAAGCATCTGCCGCTTTTGCAGGTAAACCAGATGCAGTTTTAGCTGTATTGTATGCTGAAACCGGTAGTTTATTCCTGAAAGCTGCTTATCAACAGGGTGTTACCAAAGGTGTACAAATTTTACTCACAGACGGTGTAAAATCCGATAGTTTCCCTGATCAAGTTGGTAAGGGTAAAGATAATAAATATATCTTATCTGGCGCAATTGGTATAGTTCCCGGTTCTAGTGGTAAAGGTTTAGAAAATTTTAATAAACTTTGGAAAGATAAAAAAGGCACTTCTCCAGGAGAATACGCACCTCAAGCCTGGGACGCTGCGGCCTTATTGGTATTAGCAGCCCAAGCCGCTAAGGAAAATACTGGGGTGGCTATTGCTAGTAAATTGCGAGAAGTAGCTGCTGGGGACGGTACACCAGTAAGTGATGTTTGTCAAGGGCTAAAGTTACTGAAAGAGGGTAAAAAGATTAATTACCAAGGTGCAAGCGGTGATGTAGATGTTGATACTAATGGTAATGTCATTGGTACTTACGATGTTTGGACTGTGGGGGATGATGGTAAAATCAAGGTAACTGACAAAGAAAGTCTTAAATAGAGTACACAAGAGTATGGACAGGAAGTTAAACTTCCTGGCCTTTAATTCATCTAAAATCCTTTGAAATTATAACCAACTCCCAGTAAAATACCGACATCAACCGTATCAAAAAATCCAGTATTTATGGCAGCAGTGGCGGTAAATTTTTGACTTAGAGGTATGTCAACACCACCACTGACTAAAACCGCAGTTTCAGATTCATCACCAGTTCTAATGATTGCACCTACTCCCATATAAGGTAATATAGTTACAGGATTAGTAAGTGGATCTGCTGGTTTAACAGAAAAGTCGTAAGTGAGAGGAACAAGAAATGTTGTATCTGTTCCTAGTATAACTGACGGTCTAGCTGATAAAGATTTGGTAAAACGAATTTTACTAATGAAGCTGAAATTACCATCACTCAAGGGTGAAGAGCTACCTGTTATACCAATGTTAGTACCAATACCGACATAGCTACCAGGGGTTTGATTTTGATTGGATGTAACTGCTTCAATGTCCGCTTGTGCTACCTGATTAGATAATTGTGTTTTTTCAGACACTGTTTGAGCATTTACAGAATGTCCAGTACCTAAAATTACCAAAGCCGCAATACCTGGTAAAGCTAAAAAATTTTTACCAAAAATAATATTAGTCATGTTCACTTCTCACTAGATTTAAGACTGATACCTGTTTAGATATCATCCTCAATTAACAACTTTCGTTAATACTCACCATTTAACATGAAAAAATCCGAAATTGTATCCTGATTTTCTTTAATTGACTAATTTTTTGTCAGCATTGGTGACATACAGCAATTTTCGGGTAAATGAACCACATTTTTGATCCCATACAGAAGCGCGAATAAGAACGCTGTAAATCCAAATGTAGAGCGATACCCTCAGTCAACACCCTAAATAGCATTAATCACCATATTTACGCCCACGCCATTCTTTGGGAGTGCGGAGGGCAGATAAAAAGATTCGCAGCACCGCTAGGGGGTCAGCCAAGGGGGAAAGCCAGAATAACCAACCACCGTTGGCATCTTGACGATCATAAGAGGGAGCGATCGCTAATAATAAAGCAAAACGAATCACTACCAAAAATATATTTAATTCTAACAATAGCAGTGCCGGCAGCGAGGGAAGCAAAGGGGGAAACAGGAAATAACCCAGTAAAATCAATAGGGGTAAACCCTGCACCGCAGACAATAACCATAAATCACCCCAAACTTGAGCGCGGGGAGTTGCGTCTTTCAAATCTAGGCTACGTCCCCATTCTTTCCAGGTTTCTAAAGCCCCTTCATACATTCGCACCTTTAGTACCTTTGCCCCGTCTAAAAAGCCTACTTTAAAGCCATGAGAGGCAATATTCCGGGCTAAGGTGACATCATCACAAAAAGAACCTTGAGCGCTGCTGTAACCATTCACAGCCTTTAACACAGACCGACGACACAAAAAACACTGGCCATTAGCCATGACCCGTTCTGGTTGTTCAGTATAAATCCCCGTAGGATCAAATCTATACAGTAATGTCATTAACAAAGCTGGTTGTAATAAACATTCCCCCGGATATTTGAGAATAAATTGCGGTGATAAAGATACTAAATCATAACCTTGAGCGATCGCAGTTTTCACCAAACTTGCCACCAAACCCGCGTGGGGATTAATATCTGCATCCATGCCCAAAAACCACTCACTGCCCTCGGAAGTAAATAAAAAGCCATTATGTAAAGCCCAAGGACGACCAACCCAGCCAGCAGGTAAGGGATCATCTGTCATTAATTTAAAGCGGGGATCTGTTAATGCTGCGGTTTTCACTAGGTCTGGAGTACCGTCTTGTGACTTACTATCAACAACAATAATTTCTCTAACTTCGTAACTTTGGCGACTTAAACCGGCTAACAGCGGGCTAATTCGTAATGCTTCGTTAAGTGTCGGTACAACCACACTCACAGTTCCCAAAAGTTCTGGTGTGGGTTGTTGTGGTTTTAAAGCTGGATAACGTCCTGGTCCTTTGAGTAAACGAGAAAGTAAAATCGCCGTGGCGGGGACTTGGACCAGTAGCAGGAGGAGAGGAATAATATTTAGCAATTCTAACCTTGACTTTTTGTATAAAGTAGCTAGTTTACATCTTCTCGCAATTTGTGTAAATTAACTTAACAATAATTTGTTTTTAATCTAGGCTACAAGACTAATCCAAAAATACTTGGGGTTGAACTTGAAAACGTTGTGCTAACTGTTGAACTTGACTCAGAGTTAGTGCTTGATGTTTATTTAAAATAGCTTCTATTGTTGCGGATGTACCAATTTCAGGCAAATCTGATAAACTTAATCTATGTTCCTCCATTAAATAAGCCAATACATCACTACCGCTACAATTAGGGATAGAATAATGCTCTTTCTCATAAACCTCAATCAGCGTCCCTAATGTATCAAGCAAATTATAAAGAGAATGCTGTTCATTTGTGCCAATTTCATCAATCAAATTATTTAATAGCTCGATTGCTTGCTCATATTCGTCTTCATTACGAATTATCAGCAGTGGTGCGATCGCATTCCAATGAGTATTAATATCTGGGGGGAGTGTGATTAACTTTTCCATCTGTCTTTGTCGTATTCTGAATGGGTTAAGATATAACGAATATAAACCTTCTGACGATTAAAATGAATTGAAGCAATTAATCTATATTTGTTACCACCAATATTAAACACAATTAAATTAGCGACAAGATCAGCATTGGGAAAAACAGAACGTAATTCTTCAAAACTCTGAAAGCTTACCGATTCTATAATTTTGAGCCAACGAATCAGCGCAGTTTCACTGTCAGGATACTCTTGCCAAAATTGACGCAACACTTTACGAGAAATAACGTGCATAATTTAATGGACTTATTAAGTATTGCCATATTTTATAAATGTGATTATGTCACTTTCATTATTCAAACATAGCTAAAAGTTTCTAAACATGAGTCTTTGTGGCATTTTCAGCTTTCTTCTTGTGTAATTAGGAAAGAGGTAAATAATTTAATTTCTTCTCCCTCTTTCCTTTTGTTAACTACTTAAAAGCAACCTTCACATTAGTAACAGCAACTTCCTGACTAGCTGCTTCCATATTCACTGTTGCAGGTGCGCTAGAACCTTTAGACCATAGCAGCACAGCCGGAGCGACACCCAGTGCTAAACCTAGTAATACAGGAATGGGAAACCCAGCAGCTAAACTCATGACTGTGGCAAAACCAAAGTTACCTAAATAAACTAATAAAGGTACATTCAATTGGTAATAGTCTAATTTAATCGGGTTTTGACTCCATAATAAAGCCGCTACAGTCATGAATAAAGCACCAGTACCCATCCAACCAGCAAAGTTTTGGTAAGGCATACCAAAGAAAGCACCTGGTTCGTGCCAATACCAGAAAGGTAGGGAAGTTTGACTCATGGCTGGGTCAAGGACAAAATCCCAGGAGGTGAGTAGTAAAGCACCTAAAACAATTGCACCAATGTGACGGAACAAACTGGGTTTTTTATCTACTTGTAAACCCGCACGGGCTAATACATAAGATACACATCCTACATAAAACCATGAAAGGGGAATTGTAAAAGGTACTAAACCAGAAATTTTATAACCTAAGCCACTCAAATAGCTATAGCCCCCAAAGGGAAAGCCTGTACTAGTTCCTAATAATTCACTAGTTAGGGAAATTGATAAGGATGGTATTAAAAATCCTAAAGTGCGTGCCAAACCTAAAGTTCGGTAAGCATAGAGGAACACTCCCAACGCCCCGAAAATCATATATACCACACCACCACCTGCCATACTCCACTGCATGACGGTCTCCCCTGCTTCAGATAAGCTGACAAGCAATTCAGCATTGGGAATCACAATTAATATCCCCAGCAGTCCAAATACCATAGAAACGATATGACCAATTAGGCTTATACGCTCGACGATAACAAGTTGTCTCATGATCAATCCTTAATGATATGCCAGTTGGCTACTCAACTGCTAACAGTTTACAAATATTTATCCACATATTTAACTAAATGTTCATTTTTATTCTCTCAAAATGGAATTAGAGATGAAATCCAACATGGAGAAACCTTATGGGGTCGCTAAATCTGTGAAATAATAAATGAAACCGATATTCAAAATACCAGTATATTACGATTTGTAACTAATTAAGGTACAGAACTTTCACATTTATTCACTGATACTTTTAACCGAGACATTCCCTGACATCTGAGATATCGTGAATGTCCAGTACAACATCACCAACTGAGTTGGTAAAGGTGGTATCCCACATTGCCTTGAGGAAAATCCCCACGGCTCCATTAAAGTCTCGCGGT
>JBJUHT010000112.1:0-2699 GCA_046070105.1 Dolichospermum sp. | reverse complement strand
TTGGCCTTGCAATTGACCATTGAGGTGGTCAAGTTGTATTTCACCGTCACTCTTTAATTGCTGTATAGTTTCTTGAGTTTGACGGGCTATTGCTTGTTTGGTAATTTCAGATTGTGATTGTTGACTAAAGTTAAATAAATCAATGTGAGTTGATTCTAGTAAATCATTCTCAAGTGCATCTATTTTTAATTGCTTGAATTGTGCATGAATTAATTTTTCCTGATGATTGGTAAGTGCTTTACTTACACCATAAACACCTAATAAAAAAGCACTGCTAATAATTCCAAATACTATAGCACTCGGATCTTCATTAGGGAGTATTTTAATTATTTTGATGTTATTATCAAATAATAAATTACGTCGTTCTCTATCAATTAGATAGCTTACACCGCGTTTAATATCTGCACCTTTACAACTGCTTATCAAATTGCAATACAAGGTTTCATTGTGTTTAATTGTGTCGTTAAATAAGGGTAGCGATAGCATAAATCCACCTGCTAAAAGTGTTCCTACAATAGCAGTAGTGGTTTTTCTTTGTAGTGATAATTGGTTGTTTAAGTCTGTAATTTTTCTCATTATCTTAGTCCAAAAAAGTGCTTAATTTGTGTGAGTATTCCTGATTTTTCAAGCCATAGAATAAAGTGGTTTATGTTAAGGATAAAATCAATAAAACCAGTGAGTAGATAGTTGAGTGCGATCGCTGTCACCAATCCTGATAAAAAAATATTGATACAACCAATGTTTCTATATCTAAATTTCATTATTGTTTTCTCCTGATGATAATTTTTTAAAAAATCCTATTAATGCGATCGCGCCTAACCCAATTAACAAACTAATTCCCATACTGGGCAACTGAAAATTTAAGCCTTCACTAGATTTAATTTCTTGGTATGTTTCATTTATTTGAGCATAAGTAGATGATATTTCTTTGGTAATTTTAGCTGTACTATTCCATGAAACAGTAACACCAATTGCTAATTTAATTACCCCTATTAATGGCTTTTGACCCAGTGAAAATTCCCATGATTCACTGTTGATGGAGAAATTAAAACTATCTCCTACATCTATCAATCCTGGTAAACAGGATACACAGAAACTAGCCAACTGAATAATACTTAACGTCACCTGTAGGTTAAATAACAACCAACTAAGGCTACAACTGGAAAATTGACACGCTAGAAACAATAAACCACTATCTATTCGTTTTCTCGCTTGAATATCTGCATACAACTTATTTTCAACATGAGTCAAATATCTGATAGTTTCGCCCGGTAGTTGTCCATCATTATCTTCATTAAGAATATTGTCTAAATCATTAGGTGATTGTGCTAACATAATAATTGACTATGTAAATTTAACCTGATGCTATTCCCCCAGTCATTGCCCGTGATTGGGGGAATTAAATTAGAAACCTAACGCTGATTTGAACTCAAGTAATTTACCTACAAAGCCAGTTCTATAATCTTTCTTGGGGATCAAGTCATATCTAGCTTGCTCACCATTACTCAATGCTTCGTTAAGTACCCTATTTTGGTATTGTTGCTCCGCTTGAATTTGTTTTGCTTCTGGCTGTTTCTCTACTTCTGAAATTGCAACTTGTTGCTCAACTGCTGTTAGATGTGCCTGAACATAACCGCGTATTTGTTGGTAGTTAAGTTGGTACTGGTGACGTATATTTTCAGCTTCTTTATCTTGCAAGAATTGTCCAGCAAGCTCTACACGCTGATTAATGTATCTTTGGTTGGCTAGGGATGTTTGCACCCCTGCTTTATCTATCGCTAGAGAAGATTTACCAGATGCTTTGAGAATGTCAGCCAGTGCTAGGTTATAGGTTTCAGTACCTTCAATGATTGTGAGATAAGCATCTTTAAGCTTGGGTGCAAATTCTTTCATAAACCCAGCTTGACGACTTAGTTCTCCTATCTTTTGCATACTGGATAAATCACCCATAACTGCACGTTCAAAGTCACTGAAAGTAATACCAAATTTAGCGGACAATTGACTATTTAAGGCTTTACCCTTGGGCGTCACGTGGTTTTTTATTCTCATATTACGTGCTGGTTTCAGTTGTTTCATTTTGGTATGTCCAGATAATAGTTAGGGTCGGTAAAATAACGGTGTTCCGGTTTGATAATTCTGGAATTAAAACGTAAATTATCCACAACTACCAAACCAGAGAAAAGAACAATTCCTAGCAGAATAAACAGAGGATTAAACCTTAGTTTTAAGCTACGATGCTTCGGGTAATTTGAACCTGGATAACGTACCCGCGAGCTTGCTTTTAAAGTCAGCAGACTGCTGTACAAGTTGCTGGTTAAGTTGTTTCAATCCATTGGTTAATGTTTGGGAATTTTCCTCAAAACCATCACTAGCTACTTGACAAATCTCGTTAATAGTGTTAACTATTTTCTGGTTATTAGATGCTATTTTGTGTTGTACATAAGCGATAATTGCACCTTTAACTTGTTCTAATGTTTGGGTGAAGTCATCACTACCAGCATCAAAGTTATCAGCTATATTTTCAATGTCAGCAGTGCTTAACTCAATCCCCAAACTGTTAGCGGTAGAAGCAATTAATTCATTTTTGGTAGTGGTTGCTAGGGGTGCTGATGTGTTAGGAGTAGTATTTTCATTGAGAGCGATCGCACTATCATCATCATTAGAAATATCATCTGTATCTTGTATAGATTGTGTACGTA
>JBJUHT010000111.1:0-2579 GCA_046070105.1 Dolichospermum sp. | reverse complement strand
GGGTGGGTTGACGTTAGGAAACCCAACATTTTCAAGCATTTGTTGGGTTGCGCTGTTGCTTAACCCAACCTACACAAACTAATTAATATCAGAAGTTGGGGACATGGATAAAGTGATATTATTGAGAACTTTCGATAATTTTAATTTCCTCTACTGTTAAATTATAAAGTTGATAAACCATTTGATCAATTTCTGTTTCTAATGCGGTTGTATCTGCATTGGGATCTGATTTTTTAGCTGTGAGAATTTGATCAACAAGGAAAGTAATAACTTCCCTTTGTTTTGGATTTGCTTGAGGAACTGGGATTTGTCCAAAGTATTTCCAAATTAATTGAAATCCATTTTGAATAGCAGTGCAGTATTTTGAAATTAGCCACCAACCCATTTTAGAATTAAGAATAGCTAATAAAACTTTATCTGCTTTGGAGATAAACCAGATCGAATCATTACAGTAAAGCCCCTGATCATCATAAATAAAACATGGCTTTACCTGAAATTTTTGATACATTATTTTAGGCTTTTCAAATTCTTGATAATAATTTGAAGCCCATCTTTGCATAGCATACCACTCATATCTTATTCCGGTTTCTGTTGAGTTTCTGCGTTCCAGCTTTTCTTTATACTTTAATAAGTGATTATAAATAGCAGGATAATCTTCTTTAAAGACTAACTCAGCTTCAATAGATGCTCCTTTGATATTTGAATTTATATGTAAAGGAAAATGCCAAGGGATAAATAAAATGTAGTTTTCAATATTTGGGGTTAAATATTTCTCGATATTCCGACCTTGTAATATTGACTTAATAATTTCTTTATTTCGAGAATTTTGACTTATTAAGTCAATTCTTTTATTTTTATCAATTAAAAATGCTTCAGTTAGACCTGTTACAATTCCACGAAATGATTTATTATCAATATATTCAGCAAGTGAAACACAGTTACTGTTTATTCTTAATAGTAATTTCTGATCACTATCAGAAGAAATTACCCAAGTTTCATCATTTAAGGTTTCAAATTTTATTTGATTAGAAATACTTTTTATATATGCTGCAAATTTATTACTAGAATTAAGTGTTTTCACAGCAGCAGAAATAAAATTATTATGTTTATTCTGTTTTGAAGCATTAAGGATACAAGGATAAGTAGTTGCTTCTTCAAATACTTGAACATCACCAAAATCAATAATCGCTTGTAATTGATTTTCTAAAATGTAGGTTCTCAAAGCTTTTCCATAACCCGCTTGCATCCATTTATTAGGCATAATATAACAAAAATGACCTTTAGCTTTGAGAATGTTAAATCCTTTCTCGACAAAAAATACATATAAATCAGCAGTTCCAGAATAGGTAATAAAGTTAGTTTGTAAATAAGGTTTTTGATTTTTGATTACTTCTTGTCTGATATAAGGGGGATTTCCAATAACCACATCAAAACCAATAAAATCACCATCATTATTCAAAACTTCAGGAAATTCAAAACGCCATTCAAAAGCATGATTATAAATCTTTCCAGTTTCTATTTCTTCAATCTCAACCCGTAACTTATCAATCTCATTATTTAACTTAGTAATGTTTTTCTCCCGTGCTTTTTTTTCAGCTTTAGTTTCCTCAAATAAAAAAGTTTGATTTTCTAAATTCTCAACTTCTCCCTCTAATTGTCTTAATTTAGTTTTATTAGGATCACTTAATCCCAAAGTTGTTTTAAAATTACTTTTAATATTGTTAATCAATTTGTTCATTGCTCTTTTTTGTTCTCGATTTTCAGCATTACGGTAAGTTTGTACAGCATTTCTATAGGTTTCAATACTGTAATTACTTTTATTTAAAGCAACTCGCAAATCAGCATCTAAAGAAAAACGACTAATTAAAGAGTTACCACATTTAATATTAATATCAATATTTGGTAAAGTCTCCAATTCTCTCATATTCCCCTCTCCTCCCAGGAGAGGGGTTAGGGGAGAGGTCTTATAATAAGCATTTTTCAAAAGTTCAATCCATAAACGTAACCGACATATTTTCACAGAATTGGGGTTAATATCCACACCAAATAAACAATTTTCAATAATTGTCTGTTTTTCATGAAATAGAGTTTCTTGTACTCGTTGACTTTCCTGATTTTTCGGGTTATACTCAAATAATAAACCATCCTCATCAGTGACAATTAACTCATCATTAGCAACCTCAAAACTATATTCCTTTAATCTCTTACCTTGTCTATCCAGTAAAATTTTCAATTCACTTTTAATCGCAATAATTTCATTTAAAGCAGAAACTAAAAAATGTCCTGAACCCACAGCAGGATCACATATTTTCAAACTATTAATAAGATCATTAGCTGCTTTTTTATCCTCTATTTGATCATATAAATCATCAATATTTTCACAATTCCAACCCTTAACATCATTAAACTTTTGGATAACCGCTCTTCTAATGGTTTCTCGACACATATACATAGTAATAAAACCGGGAGTAAAGAAAGAACCATCTTTATAACCATTAATTTTCTCAAAAATCAAACCCAATACAGAAGCATTAATTAACCTTTTATTTTCTTCCTGAATTTCTTCCCCAATGTCACTA
>JBJUHT010000110.1:0-8142 GCA_046070105.1 Dolichospermum sp. | reverse complement strand
AATATTTAATCTTTGTTGATCTTCAATTATCTCTTTAATAGTGACGATTTGGATTTTGTCGCAACTATGACTCATGTATTTACTCTGATAAAAACCAGCAGATTTTGCGGTTTTTAGCATATCTTTAGTAGGTTCTTCTAGGGTGATAAATATGGCTAGACTAGCACTTTCTATGGTCATTGTTCCTAGTAAATCTCGGATATCTCCCGATTTAACTTTACCAGATTTAACTTGAAAAATTATCTTTTCTGGGTCATTTTTATCACCTTGAAAATAAACAATTCCATCTATACCTTTATCTGCACCTTTTTTAGTGTTAATGACTGCTTTATTATTAGTATAAGTTAAAATTGCCCATTTTTCAAATTCTTTACGAGTGCGATCATCTGTTTTATTTGCTAATGCTCTTGCGCTTTCTATATCTTTAGGAATACCATGAAGTTTAATGGTTTTTAAAACTCCTGGAAAACTATCTTCTAATCTTTTTAAGATTAAGCTAATGCTTTGATAAGTAATATCAATTCCTATCCATTGACGATTTAATTTTTGACACACTGCGACGGTTGTACCACATCCAGAATAGGCATCTAATATGATATCATTTTCATTAGAACTGGCTTTAATTATTCTTTCTAATAATGCTTCTGGTTTTTGAGTAGGATATCCTAAACGTTCTTTTGCAGAAGGATTAAGAGATTGAATATCTATCCACCAATCATTAGGTAATACACCTTTATCTAAATAGTATCTGTATTCTTTACCATTTTTAACATTTCTTTGATATTTATGACCAAATTCATCTTTTAGAACTGGTTCGTGCATAGTTGAAGTATCTCTTTTCAATCGCACTAAATTATCATTAAATAGCCTATTGCTTGATTTACAATAATAAAAAATTGTATCGTGTTTTCTAGGATAAAAATTATTCGATCTTCCACCAGTTTCATAACACCAAATTATCTCATTAATATAATTACCTCTCTGAGAACAAAAGACAGCATCTAAAATCAACTTTAAATAATGACTCGCAGTAGGATCACAATGTAAATAAAAACTTCCCGTAGGTTTCAAAACACGATGAATTTCTGTTATCCTTAAAGTCATACTTACTAAATAAGCTAGTAAACTTCCTTTTCCTAAAACATGACTTAAACCTGTAATTAAAGCAATACATTGTTGAGTAAATAAACCATGATCATTAATGAGAATTTCATTTATTCCATGAATAGCGTGATCATCCCATTCCCAAGTGTCAATAAATGCTTGTGTTTGGGCTTTATCTTCTGCACCGATATTATTATAAATTTGATTATAATTTCGTTGAGAATTAAAGGGAGGATCAATATAACATAAGTCCACAGAATCATCTTTTATGTAACGTCTTAAAACCTCTAAATTGTCCCCATAATAAAGTTGGTTAACCATTGTTTCTACACATTTATTTTGCTGAAATTACCCCTGATTAATCAGTTTTATACTAATCATTATCTCATGTTTGAGAATTTGGACTTAATAATCCCGTAGCTATTAGGCGAGAATACTCAAAGCAAAAAACAGAAAACTCGGACAACCTAGAATATCCCAGATAGATTAATCCAACTACGCACCATCTGTCGGGGTTTTGCTGAATTTTTAAAAGCGGTTCTATTGTGGCATAAAAAACGATTATTAACGTAAAATACATCACCTCTTTTCATTTTGAAGCGGACTATATTTTCCGGTTCTGAAAAAAAGTTGTCTATTATGTCAAGTGTTTTCGTGATAGCTTGCGGTTGCACTATTTCCAGTTTGGAGTAAGCGACTTCAATCCAGTATCGCATATAACGAAAAACCAGACCCTGAGAATCTGTTGAGAATAAGGGGAAATTATTCTTTTGAATAGCTTTTTGAGAATTAATCTCTCCCGGTGTAATCACATCTCGCGCCAAAGATTCGTAGAGACAGGGAACTAGATCTGTATGGTTTTCCCAGAAATATTGATACAAATTGGCGGCGTTTACGACAAGAGAATCTCCTCCTTCGTCCGCAGCCGCAAGACACAGTAAGCCAACAATATCAGGGAAGTAGTTTTTGGCTGTACTATCGGTATGATAGCCAGTTTCTGCATTTGTCATCGAAACAGGTATAGCTTCCTTAGTATAATCCATTCCTCGATCAATGACATCAAAAAAATAGCCATAGCGGTCGTTTATTAGTCCAAGAATGCGAGAAATAAAAGCATAAATTAATCGCATTTCCGTTTCTGTTAATGCTGGTTCTAATCGGAAAACAATTATTCCAGGTTCTAGGAGCAATTTCTCACGAAACGGCAGGAAAAAGTCCAGATTTTTATTAACTGTTTCCCGTCCTATTTCGTTGGGTTTTTCAAGCCATTTGTGATTGCTTGTTTTGAGTATATCTGAGATTAATGATTTGGGAAAACTAAAAAATAGTTGAGAAGGATCAGGCAATTTTTTCCAAGTTAGTAATGAAATATTAGGATCAGAAATTGTTATCATCATTTTTGAATTTTGAAAGCAACGTGCAGGGGAAGGTCAATCAGCGGAGTAAAAAATTCTGGATCTAGTTCTAAATGTTCTTGATTAATTTTTAGTTCATAAACTTCTGGCATTTTTGTGAATGTTGCTAAACGAAGAGATGTGAAGTAATCTTCCATAGTTTTATGAACACATTGCACTCCCACCGCTTTTCTATCTCTACGCCAAATCTCACCGGGGAATAATTGATCGCGTCCAGAAAAATAGCCAGCTTTCGGTTTAAAATAAAAGGGAAACTTATCTTTTTTCAGAAAAGGTAAAGAGGGATGGGGGACGGCGAATAGGAAGTATCCACCCAACTTTAAAAGTTGGTAGGCTTTCTGCATCGTGCTAATAGTTTCTGAAACATTTAAGTAGTTGAACAGAAACATAGCCAGAACTAAATCGTATTGTTCGGACTCAGTTACCGCAAAATCACGAATATCACCAGTTTCATAAGAAACATTAGTAATCTGATAGTCGTTTTTTTGAATCAAGGCCTGCTCGATCATTTGCGATGAAATATCAATCCCATGAACATATTGAGCGCCTCGTTTAATTAACTCTCTTCCTACATAACCTTCCCCACAACCTAGATCTAATATATTCTTATTGACAATCGGTTCACATAAATCAATGACAAAGGGACGCGCCGAGTAATCAGAAACCAAAATCGGTTCTACTCGTTTCCAGTCTCCTGCACTTTCGTCGTAAAGTTTTTTGGTTTCTTGTGTTGCTTTCATAGCTATCTAACGTGATCAAATTTGCACTAATTTTGTTTTAGTCTAGCACTGTATAAGTAATTGCCCATGAAACTTTTGCCAGTTAATCCAAAATCAGCTATCGCCAGAAAAATTAGCTCTTCTTCTCCTAAGTTTACAGATTGATGCACACACCAACGGGGAATCACAGCAAAAGTACCCGGTTCGACTTGGTTTTCGTATTCATCAACAATAACTTTTCCTTGACCCTGAAGAAATACAAATACGGTTTCATGTGCGTGTTTGTGCATTTCATTCGCCTTTCCTGGCTTGATTATAACTAGGCGTGCATCTAAAACTTCTAGAGCAAATGGCAGACGAAATACGTTAAAATCAATATTGAGTTTATCAATCTTATTGTTGTATAAATCTACTAAATTGCCAGCACCAATATTTGAAATAAGCTCTTTACCTTCTTGGACATAAGTTAAGCTTTTTTGTTCATTAATTTTTTCGGTCAATGCTCCCAGTCGCAGCGTTTGAAAATCATGATAAAGTTGTGATACAAGCCTTAATATTGTTTCAGAATATTGGCATTCATCAGATGGATTTTCAAGCCAATTTAACAAGTTTAGAACTTCTTCCCTGTGCTTTTCCCTTTGCATTCCGTATAGCAAAAGTAAACTCAATCCGGGTAGTAGTTTTTCCACTGGAACAGTAGATAAGTCTTCTGTCAATCCAATACGCACGTCATTAATTTGATGCCATAAAAGTTCCTGTTCCTGATCAAACAGCTTTTTGCTTTTAACTATTTTAGTGAAAAGGGTAACAATCTTAAGTTGGTCTGATGATGTCAAAGATTTATCTAGCGCCAACGCACGTTCATACATATTGTCCCAGTAAGCAGCACGTAGATTTAAGGCTTTTAACATTCCTTTGCGTAATTCCAGAACAGCTTGTTCGCTTTCACTGGCTAATTCTTTAGCAATCTCAACTAAAGTTAAGCTGTGTTCATCCTCCACTTCTGTATGTAAAGGAAAAAATACATATTGCTCCAAGGATAATGATGTATGGTTTTTAATCGCTTCAATAATGTGTTTGTAGATAAATTTAACCACAGATTCAGTCCCTAAACCTATCGCTCCCATAGCTTGGAGTGAACTTCCATTCTGGAGCAGCGATAAGAATGATTCACGCCAGATTTCTACTTCAACACAAGGCTTTTGCGTGCTATCTACTCCCATAGCTTCTTGAAAACGCTTGAATAACTGTGGGTGAGGAATTTCCTGCACCCACTCATCCTTAATACCCAATTTACGAATTGCTTCGATATTTTTATTATCTAGCTGTCCGTTTTCTTCAGCTAAGTTCTTCAGCAGGTGATTTCGATGAGCAGGATTTTCTAGCTTTGATATTACTGCTGTTAAATAGCGGGAAAACCAGTCACTATAAGCTCCGTATTGGCTGGCAAAATCTTTCAGAACTTCATCAATATGTTGAAATTCTCCTTTTTTTAAAGCTAGTAAATACGGGTGATTAATTGCTCGATGGCTTAGTGCTTCCTTGATTAAATTTTCCATTTTTTCTCATCCCCCAATAGCCGCCCTTTTTTAAATACCATCACCAAATTAAGGTTTTGTTCCTGTAGACGCGATTTCTAAAATTGGTTAAACTAGAATTTGCAACCTGAATACAGAAAACCCCCATCATGATCATTGCTACCCAAGCCTACCAAATCACTTGGGAAAAACTACCCGATGATTATATTCTCCCAGATGATCCAGTGGACAATATCTACGAACCAGCCCAAGCCACAGCCTTGACGGAAAGCCTCCAACTAGCAGGTAAACTTCCCCTCAATTGCCTCACACCGACCAACTACGCCATCTGTGCCACTGTAAATGGCAAAATTGTCATTAAAGCCCCTGATTGGGCTTATATACCGGAAATTCGGGCAACTAAAAAAGAAGTCTTTCGTAGTTATACACCCCAACTACAGGGAGATATTCCGGTTATTGTGATGGAATTTATTTCTGATACAGACGGAACAGAATATTCCAGTAAACCAACCTATCCACCAGGAAAATGGTTTTTTTATGAAAAGATCTTAAAAGTCCCAAATTATGCTATTTTTGAACCAGATAGCGGTACTTTAGAATTTTATCAGTTAAATTCTCATACAGGTTTGTACACTTTACAGAATCCTCATCAGAACCAACGGTACTGGATAGAGGAAATGAATCTTTATCTTGGTATATGGGAAGGTACAAAAGAAAACTTAACTGGTAAATGGTTAAGGTTGTGGGACGAACAGGGAAATTTATTGTTGTGGGGTTCAGAATTAGTGACACAAAAACAACAAGAAATTGAACAAGAAAAACAACGTGCTGAACAAGAAAAACAACGTGCTGAACAAGAAAAACAACGTGCGGACAAACTAGCGGCCCAATTAAAAGCATTAGGTATCGAACCAGAAAATTAAAAGTATGGTGGGTATTACCCACCATATAATTAATAATTAACCACCAATTACTGCAATACAATCAATTTCTACGAGCACATTTTTAGGTAAACGCGACACTTCTACACAGGCACGCGCTGGGGCTGTATCCTCAGAAAAATATTTTGCATAAACCGCATTTACAGCAGCAAAATCATTCATATCAGCTAAAAATACACCAGTTTTGACCACATCTGCAAATGTAGCTCCTGCTTGTGTCAAAATAGCCTCAATATTGCTCATTACCTGTTCCGTTTGCATAACTACATCTTCCTTATAAACAACATCACCTAAACTAGGATCTATAGCAATTTGTCCGGCCACAAACAACATTTTTCCAGACGCGAGAATTGCTTGATTATATGGTCCTCCAACAGGTGCAGGTGCTTTATCAGTACGAATTACTTTACGAGTCATAATATCTATCTCTTTTGGCTCTTTAATTAAAAGTGTTTCTGACTATAAATATATAATAGAGAAAAGTCCGGTATTTGTCAAGTAAGCTAAAATGCACCTAATTTATACATTATTTATACATTAGGATGCACAGGGATGTTCACCCCACAAAAGTTAGACTGATTTTAGGTTATACAATTTAAATGATCATTAAATGCTCAACAGCATACCTCGGTTCTGAATAAGTGTGTCAACCCAACTATTGACAATTTTTTTGATTCCTAGTCCTGAAAAAGACTAAATTTAGTGAAGTGAGAAAGAAATTACATATATGTCCATTGAATTACAAGCAGAACTAGGTCAAGCGGTGGAACAACGTCGCAACTTTGCGATTATTTCTCATCCTGATGCTGGTAAAACTACTTTAACTGAAAAACTATTATTATACGGAGGTGCAATTCATGAAGCGGGGGCAGTAAAAGCGCGAAGAGACCAGCGGAAAGTGACTTCTGACTGGATGGCAATGGAACAACAACGGGGTATTTCCGTAACTTCAACAGTATTACAATTTGCCTATTCTAATTATCAGATTAATTTACTTGATACTCCTGGACACCAAGATTTCAGTGAAGATACTTATCGAACTTTAGCAGCGGCTGATAATGCAGTGATGCTGATAGATGCGGCCAAAGGTTTAGAACCACAAACGCGGAAACTGTTTGAAGTGTGTAAACTGCGGGGTATCCCGATTTTTACCTTTGTAAATAAACTTGATCGTCCGGGCAGAGAAGCGATAGAATTATTGGATGAAATTGAGAAAGAATTGGGATTACAGACCTATGCAGTAAATTGGCCTATTGGTATGGGCGATCGCTTTAAAGGAGTTTTTGACCGTCAACAACAGCAAATTCATTTATTTGAACGTAGTGACCACGGTAGTCGGGAAGCAAAGCAAACTATTATAGATATAGGCGATAGTAAAATTGAGAAATTATTAGAAGAAGAACTTTACCACCAACTTAAAGATGAATTAGAACTCTTAGAAGGAGTTTGTCCAGAACTAGATTTAGACTTGGTACACGCTGGCAAAATGACTCCCGTGTTTTTTGGTAGTGCTATGACCAATTTTGGGGTAGAATTATTTCTCAAGAATTTTCTTAACTTTGCTCTCAAACCAGGAACACACAGCAGCAGCGTCGGGGATATTCCTCCTACTTATCCAGAATTTACGGGATTTATTTTCAAACTGCAAGCCAACATGGACCCCAAACACCGAGATAGAGTGGCTTTTGTCCGGGTCTGTACAGGTAAGTTTGAAAAAGATATGACAGTAAATCATGCCCGAACTGGCAAAGTTGTCCGTTTATCCCGTCCCCAAAAATTGTTTGCTCAAGAAAGGGAATCTATTGATGTTGCTTATCCAGGGGATGTAATTGGTCTAAATAATCCAGGTGTTTTTGCTATCGGTGATACAATTTACACAGGTCAAAAGCTAGAATATGAGGGAATCCCTTATTTTTCGCCGGAATTGTTTGCGACATTGAGAAACCCCAACCCTTCTAAATTCAAGCAGTTTCAAAAAGGTGTTTCCGAATTGCGAGAAGAAGGTGCTGTACAAATTATGTATTCAGTTGATGAAGCCAAGCGTGAACCGATTTTAGCGGCTGTTGGTCAGTTGCAATTTGAAGTGGTACAGTTCCGCTTACAAAATGAGTACGGTGTAGAAACTATTTTAGATTTATTGCCCTACAGTGTTGCGCGTTGGGTTGAAGGCGGTTGGGAAGCTTTAAAACAGGTGGGACGTTTGTTCAATACTACAACTGTTAAAGATAGTATGGGACGACCAGTATTATTATTCCGCAACGAATGGAATTGTCAACAGTTAGAGGGTGATCATCCAGAGTTGAAATTAACTGCTATTGCTCCTGTTTTTTCTCATCAACAAACAATTGAAACCTAGATAAGCAGGTTGGGGTTAAAAATTGTCGTTATAACAAGGGAACAGGGAACAGGTTACAGGGAACAGGTT
>JBJUHT010000109.1:0-9049 GCA_046070105.1 Dolichospermum sp. | reverse complement strand
TTGTTCACTGATATCACCACCTGCAAATAATTTGCCATCTGGACTAAATTGCACATTTAAGATAGTACCAAAGATATCGGTAAATAGACAATTTTGAAAATTTGCTCCTGTAAAATTAACATTGTGAATAAATATTCTACTGAGGTCAGCTTGCCAAATATCTACAAGAGAAAAGTCATGGTCACTTAAAACAGGTTGCTGTTTTTCTATCCGTTCCTGAATCAGTAAATTCAAAATATTACCAGCAGCATATCCTAATTTTTTATGTGATTTTCTCTTTACTGATTCGCGTAAATTGTCAAGAATCGGAACTAACATATATTCCAAATTTATCTGATTGCGTAAATCATTGATATCCTTACATATTTGATCTATTTTTTCTAGATAAGATTGGGAAAGATTGTTTGATATTTTCTTTAAACTTCGCTGAGTATTTATAAATTCAGATTCGGGGATTAATTGCTCTATTATTGGTTGCAGAATCAAGCGAATTTGAATATTTTTAATAAATTCTTTACCTTGAGCTTTCAAAAGAGCATGAGTAATAAATAATTGTGGCTGATTAGCTCTAATTTCCTCTATTATCTGATTGATAAATTGCTTGGTTATATATTCAATCAGCACAGGTTGTAGTGTATATTTATATTCCGTAGAACTTTCTACTATTATTTCCAGGGGAATTTTACGTTTTAAAGATTGTATATTGTTCTCAAGTTGGAGTTTAGATGTTGATAGTACATCTTCTAATAGTTCTGAAGCTGAAACAGGTTCTCGATTAATTGCTAACCAGTAAATTATTTCTTTTTCTGCTGGATTTAATCTTTGAAAGTGCCAGTTTAATAAATCATCTTCCATGCTGGTTGCTAAAAGATGTTGTTCTTGATCTAAAAAAGCAGCAATATCTCCCTTATATTTATCTTTAATAAAACCTGCACTTAATTCTAAAAACAGAGGATTACCACCATAAACTTCTATTAGTTTTTCCCAGTCTTCATCTGTAGCTGTAAATTCACCTATCTGGTTAAAAATTTTCTTGACTGCTTCCATTTCTCGTAAACCTGTTAATTCTAAAAGACTCACCGCACCATCTTTATATCTTCTGGATTCAATTTCTGGTGGTATAACTCTGCTAGTCAATAAGACACAACTTTGATGTTTTTGTTGTTGCAACTGCTGTAACATTTGACCATAATCACTATAACCATTTCGATATTTTCCATCTACTAAGATTGATTCGACATTATCCAAAATTACAAGACAACGATGTTTCTGTAAATATGTAATAAATCTCTCAATTTGTAAATTGGGAGATGCTGATAAACTGGTTTCTTGTTGGTGAGAAAGAAACTTGATAATATCAGTGATGATTTCTGTAAATGGTGGAGCGTTCAGGAGCGATCGCCAAATGATATAATCAAACTCACCTTGAATACCTCTTGCTAATTTTACAGATAAATCTGTTTTACCTATTCCACCCTGACCTAATTTTACAGAAAGTCCAGTTTTACCTATTCCACCACTACCAACTATAGCCAACACTCGACAGCGTTCGTTAATTATCCATTGCTTTAACTTTTGTAACTCCTGTGTGCGTCCAAAAAAATGGTTAACAGGAGGGACATTTCCCCAATCAGAATAAAAACTTTGAGGATTGACATCACGTAAATTTTCCCAAGTGAGAGGTTCTACCACTGCGGGATTTGTACAAAGTGCAGGTAAAAAAGACGCTCCTGGATGTTGTAACTCATGTTGTTTCAATTTATTTCTAGCTTCTTGAACTGCTAAAAATACGGGATATTTTTCCTGAGCAAAAAACTCTAAAAAATAACGAAAAAATTCCTGAGCGATGAAATTTGACACCTGCTCTTTCATGACAATCATATTAGATATATTCAATTTTGCCAGGTCACTTGCTAATCCCAATCCATCGCAAGAGTTGAAAATTGCTAATCTTAATCCCTGATCAATCGCCATTTCTAAAGCATTGTTCAAATCATTAATGGTGAGACTTTCCTTATCATTAATATATATATGTCCTGACTCACCTTGAGTTTTACTGTGTCCAGCAAAGAATAAAACATCACAGCCTTTTTCTAACCTTTGTTCTAATTGTTTACGGTCAAAAGGAAAAGGCATAAAGTCTATTTTAGCATCTAAACCATTAACCAATTGTTGAAAAATACTGCGTTCCTGTTGTAAGTCAATGCCTTCATCATCACATAAAACCGCCAGAATTTGTACTTGATTACTTAATTTTGAGCCAACAAATCTACCTTGATAAGAAAGAGAACCAAAACCATGAGTAGCTAAGGGATATTTAGTAAAAAAATCCCATTGATGCCAAGGAAGTTTGCGGATTAAATGATCTTGAATTTGCAATATGACAAAAATCTCATCATTCACATCTAAAAATTCATTTTTATCCCATTGACTGCGGCAATTAACAAATTCTTGACATTGCAACCAAATATTAAAATGTTGTTCTAGTTTCTGCTGTGCTAAAGCTAAATTTTCATTGATATCACTGGCATCAACATTTTCACACAAGTCTAATAGTCCTCCATCCAAATTAATAAAATCATCTAATTGTTGTAATAGGTTATTGTCGTGAAGATGATCAGATAAATTATTTATATTGTCCCACAAATCCTGAAAATCCCATTGAGGACATCTACGGATATAAGTTTGAGTAGGTTTTTTTACCAATAAAGTTACAGATGAGCGACTGCTGACAGTGTAATAGTGGATATCATAAAGCCTTTGCCAAATTTTGTATATTCTAGAGAGTATGGGATCTGGTGGTAAGTTGGCCTGATATTCATCTGGTCTTCTTTGGTCTGAGTTCCACCATAACTTGACCCTGACAGGAGTATTTTGCTCTAAATTTCCCAGTCCTAAGTCAATAATTACTGATTTGGTCATGATCTACCTGACAAATAATGTATTGGTGATGCTTGTATATTTTATCAGAAGTTAGGCATAAAATAGTCAAAAGACAATCATAAGTCAGACAGGAGTTGAGGTTTAAGGTTTTACACTGATTTATAGTTTATCCAACCTTAGAAACTCTATGTTTTTTTAAAAGGCTAATCTATTGGTATTAGGAACTATTTTGGGAATCACAGGAATTTCCCTTGTGGATATTAAACAAGCGGTCTCCCAACCAGCACCTCCATTATCTAGCGTGTCCATAACTGCTGTCCAGTCAACTGATAATCCAAGTTGGGAATCAATACCGCGAGGAAATCTTTCCACATCCAAAGATCATGGTGGACGTTCTTTATGTGTTAAAACTGAAGAGAGGGGCTATGGTCAAAATCAGATTGTACTATTCAGTGGTAACAGAATGCTAGAAAGGTCGTCTACTCCTATTCTTGGATGGGGAAGAATTGTTGTCGGCTGGAAAAGAGAATGTTCATCTAACACCACGTTTTCCTCTGGTAGAGTTACCTTTCAAGCTACTTCAATAAATTTCCCCCGCAACACATTATCAACTTCTCTAAGTATTAGGTAATATCAAACTCCTAACTACGGAATGCAATTACCAAAAACATAGATTTGTAGGGTTTTAGCAATTCTGAAATCCTACAATGATCTTTATCTTAGTAATCAATAAAAACTAGAAATTTCTTTTGAGGACATGACAATGAAATTCCATAAATTACTAATGACCACTACTGCCATAGTTTCTACATTTGGCTTGTCGAATATTGACAGCACTCCCGTTATGGCCAAATCTACTCATCCCTTAGTTTGTGATTGGGTACAAACTACTACTCCTGTTACAAATCGTGTCATTTTTCAAACTAATGGCACGGTGACTATAGTGTACGGTCTAGGAAATTATGATCTTTACAAATGGGCTGCTTCTAATTCTTCTTCAGGCACAGTTAACTTGACAAATGGTTCCAAATGGATCAATTTTTCTTTCAGCAATTCACTTCCAAATAAGAGTGAAAGCTATGCTTTAAATAATAGTATTTTGTCCTTCTTAGGCAAACAATATCGTTGCAAAAAGTGAAAAACTAGAGATTAATTTTGATGAACTAACTGTTTCTCATCGAATTATCTATTAGACATTTTCCGAGAAATAATGTAGAGACGTTCCATAGAATGTCTCTACAATGGTTTCAAATTAATACACATACACCAACAATATCCTATATGAACTGTTTTTTATTATCCACATCCTGTTTATCTTTGTTGTTATTATTCCTATTTCCCTCTAGGGGAAAATGTCAAAATATATACCAAGAATTACCTAAACAACAAGATTTGCCCAAGGTTAATTTAGATGTAGAATTACTTTTAAATAGTTCTCATCAAGAAATACCTTTAAAATTAGCTGATGTAGTTTATTTGGCTTTACAAAATAATCGAGATTTAAAAATAGCTTATTTGGTACGTATTGTAGATCAAAAACAATTATTTGAAACCGAATCTCAATTTAATCCTACCTTTGGAACTCAATTATCTGTGAATGTCAATAATAGTCAAACTGGTAGTAGTATTAATACTAATACCACTGCTGCTGCTAGTGCCAATTTTAACTTAAAAATCCCTAGCGGTGGTAATTTAACTTTAACATGGCAGGGACAAAATCAATTATCTCGCGTCAATTCCTCAGATAGTTACACTGATACAAATACTCTTAGTCAAAGTTTCAATTTTAATTTCAGTCAACCTTTGTTACGGGGTTTTGGCAAAGAATTAAATATTCTCAGCATTAAAAGAGCAAAATTAACAGAAAATGCCAATATCTTAAATTTTAAAAATACTATTGGCCAAACAATCACTAATACTATATTGAATTATAGAAATTTATTGTTAGCTCAAGAAAAATTGAAAATTGAACAATTATCTTTTGCTAATGCTAAAAAAGATTTAGAAAGATTAGAAGCATTATTTCAATTTGGCAGAATTGCTAAAAATGATTTAGTTGAGCGTCAATCAGATATTGCCCAACAAGAAGTAAATTTAGTAAATACACAAACAAGTTTAGAACAAGCAATTTCTGATTTAACCAAAGTTATAGATTTACCTGTCACAAAAAAGCTAATTGCTATTGAAACTCCTACTCCTCCCACTAGTTTAAACTTACCAAGCTTTGATGAAATGTTAGAACTAGCTAAGTCTAATAATAGTGGTTATTTAAGTGCTATTAATGCTGTGGAAAATGCGAAGTTCTCTCTAGCAGAAGCTAAAAATCAACAACAATTAGACTTAAAATTTAATGTGAGTTATGCTTTGAATAATGCCTCTAATACTCAAGATACAAATAACTTGAGTTCATCTTTAATATTAAATCATGAATTTGGTAATGCTAGTCAAGATAATGCCGTATCTAAAAGTGAGATTAGTTTACAAAATGCTAATTACAGTTTAACTAAAACTCATGATAATCTCAGGGAGGAATTAAAAAATAAAATTCGCAATGTTCAGGATACTTTCAAACAAATTAAATTAGCACAGCAAGCAACTAAATTAGCAGAATCAAAGGTGATTAACGCCAAAGAGAAAATGAGGTTAATGACGGATATTATTACCTTTGAAAAAGGTTTAGTAGATGCTAAAAATCAAGAATTAAACGCCACTATTAACCATTTGAATAGTATGACTCAATTAGAACAATTTTTAGGAACTACTCTGTATAAATGGGTTGGTTAATTATACAGAGTAGTATCTTGACTTTTTCAGTAAATAAAGTTATGATTATTTTATGTGTCGTCACGTAAATTCTAGTTGGGTTGAGAAAACCCAGTATTTTCATGAAGAACATTCCAAAATCATCAATATTGACCTGAATGTTGAATTTTGTGGTCGCACTACCCAACCTGCTATGATACTCTTAATTAGAGGGGTGAAATAAAATATCTCTATCTTCAATTTTATTAATCAATAATCATGAAAAACTTTAAATTCAAATCAGGGTTTAAATGGTTAATCATCTCAGCCAGTTTAACAGTTATTACTCTTTTAGGATGGTTATTTTTTGTCATAATTACCCAAAGTAAAACTCAAACCATACCCGTTCGCATGGTAACAGCTACTCAAGACAAAGTAGAAGACAAAATTACCGGAGAAAGTGGAATATTAAAGTTAGATAATCAAAGAAATATCAAATCTCCCACCACAGGAACAGTAGAACAAGTGTTAGTTAAAATAGGAGACAAAGTTAAAAAAGATCAAATATTAATCAAATTACGAGATAAAGAATCTCAAATTAAATTACAAGAATTTGCTTCAGACTTACAAGACAAAAATCTTCAACTAACTGATAAAAAATTATCTGTACAAAAAGCGGTCAATAAATTATTAGAAGTTCAACAAGAATACAGAAATATTGAAAGTACCTATAAAAATGATATTAACAGAAAAAAAGATCAAAAAATTAGAGACATTCAAAAAAGTAAATTGGAAGTTACTAGAAAACAACAAGCATTAACCAGTAAAGAAAATGAATTAAAAGAAGCAAAGATAAAATTATCAGAAAATCAACAACTTTTCACCAAAGGATTTATTTCTGAAACAGATTTAAAAGAACAGGAAAAAAAAGTCAAACAAGTGGAGATAGACCTAACTAATGCACAGGATGAGATATATTTAAGCAACTTAGACTTAGAACAAAAAGAACTAGAATTACAAAGTTTTTCGCAAGATGTGAGAAATAATAAATCAGAACCTCAGCAGAAATTGAAAGAAGCTAGAAATAAAATTGATCAAGCTGTGCAAGAATTAAACCAAGGAAAATTAGCAGTAAATCAAACGATTAGAGAAATAGATAAACTGAAAATACAACGTCAAAAAATAGTAGAAGAATTACGCAAAACAGTAATTACTTCCCCTATGGACGGTGTAATTCTCAACTTACAAGCAAAAATAGGTGATGTCATTGAACCTAAAGGAGATATTTTAGTGATTGGAGATCCTTCGCAAAAAATTGTCGAACTAAAATTATCACCTTTAGATGCAACTAGAGTGAAAATTAGACAACAAGCAGAAATTAGTATTGTAGGTTTTGAAACACAAAAATTCAAAGGTAAAGTTCAACAAATATCCTTATTAGCTGGAGATAATCAAAATAATAACCAAGATGCAAATAATGTGAAAGTTAGCGCAATTATAAGTTTAGATGAGGGTAATCAAAATATTGTTTCTGGAACTCCTGTAGTCGTTACTTTGATTATTTTTAAAAGGGAAAATGTCATAACTATTCCTAATGATGCTATTCAACAAAATGATTCGCAAACTTTTGTTTGGATGCGGGATAAACAAGGTAAATCTTTTAAAAAAATTATCAAAATTGGGTTACAAGGTTTAGATAATATTGAAGTTATATCGGGTTTAAAACCAGGAGATGAAATATTAATTCCTATCTTAGATAATCCTTTAAATGAGGGAGATAATGTTGTGATCAAAATTCAATAACTATCAATAACAATTAAAAGAACAATTGAGAAAATTAAGACTCACTAAATACCATGAAAATCAACGATTTATTATTTGTCACATTTAACTCTTTACGCAGCAACCCTTTGCGCTCATTTCTCAGTAGTTTGGGGGTATTTATGGGAGTATTTGCTGTCAGTGGTACATTACAGGTGAGCGATATTGGGAGAATATATTTAAAAACAGAATTACAAAAAATGGAATCCCCGCAAATTAATATTAGCGCTCCCTACAGTTCCATTACATATCGGCGTAAAAAATATCAAAATGAAGATATAACATGGTTAAAAATAAAGTTATCAGCTTGGAAATATATCGCTCCTACACAATATAACGGTAGTGATACTATTTACTTAGGAAATCAGAAAATTAATGTAGAAAGTCAAGCAGTAACGGCAGATTTTTTACCTATTTCTGGTAGAAAATTAATTGCAGGGAGATTTTTCAATAATAATGATTTACAACAAATGCGTTCAGTAGTCATTATTGATCAATTTATGGCAAAAAAAATGTTTCAAGGTAAAAATCCTTTAGGTAAAATGATTTATTTTCAAAATAAGTCTTATTATATTCAAGGTATAATTCAAACAAAAAAAACCTATTCTTGGAGTGAAGAAAAAGGTTTAATTTTAATTCCTTTATCTGTGTACCAAGCAATTAAATCAAGTCCCTTGTTTGATCAAATTACTATTACTCCCAAAAATACAGAAAATATAGAACAATTACAAACTCAAGCAGTTACTCTGCTAAAGAAAAGATTTGGTAATGTAGAAATTTCTGCTTCTAGCAATCTTGATGATCTAAAAATTTCAGAACAATTGTTAAATGGTGTGACTATCATCTTATTATTTATTGGAGGTATTGCTTTATTTGTGGGAGGTGTGGGAATTGCGAATATTACTATAGCATCAGTGGTAGAACGCACTTCAGAAATTGGTTTAAGACGTGCTATAGGTGCTACTAAAAAAGATATTTTAATTCAGTTTTTACTAGAAGCTACTTTTATTAGTATGACAGGAGGAATAATTGCTATAGCTGCTGTACAAGGAATTACTATTATCACTATAAATTTGTCAAATTTACCCTATCAATTTGGTTATGAAACTCCTTTAGTCTCTTTGAGTTCTGCTATTATTGTAGGTATAGTTTCTAGTTTTTTACCTGCTTTAAGAGCTAGTAAATTAGATCCTGTGGAAGCATTACGCTCTCAATAAATCTATACAACTTGAAGGGGCGACAAAGATGGTTTAAAAACTTTTAGGTTGGGTTGACAAAAGGAAACCTAACACGAATTATTATACATCCCACTATCCAATATTTATTAATCCCTGAAACTCTATGACTTGGCTATACTTCTCACTGGCGGCTGCTACCTTTGAATCTCTGCGAGATGTCTTGAGTAAAGTTGTTACCAATAAAGGCAATCAACCCTTAGATGAGTATTTAGTTGCCTGGGCGCTAAGGGCATTTACTCTAATTATTTATATTCCTTGGCTGTTATTATCACCTAACCCAGTACCTGCCATCGGGAAAGATTTTTGGTGGGCTTTGTTAGCTGATGCTACTCTATCCACTATTGGCGGCATTTTATATATGAGGG
>JBJUHT010000108.1:0-18232 GCA_046070105.1 Dolichospermum sp. | reverse complement strand
CATCGGTAAGTGCTGTAATTGTCCTGGATAATCTATCCTAACAATTAAACGGTATTTATTGCCTTTAATAAAGACCGAAATCTTCTTGCTTCAAAATCTTCTGTAAAAAATTTCAATTCCTAAAATCTATTATTAATCATCAACAATAAAATCACAAACCAAGGTATTTTTAAATCAGGAATTAACCAAACATAATTTCTTAAAAAAGGTATCGCCATTGGTAAAATAAACCGTAAAGAACGTAAAGATACAGGACGATTACCATTTTGATCTACAATTCCATATCTCTTCGCAACTTCAGCAACAACTTGGATTTTACCAGTGTATTTAATAATATCATGTTCCGATGCTAAAGCCGCGATCGCTCTGCCAGTAAATAATGGTGTTTCCCAATTAAAACCCTCAGCAAATAATCCAGAATTACCATTTTCTAAACTCTGTTCTTTGGCGAAATTTGTAATCTGTTCTGTACCTACAATACCCGGATAAATAGCCAGAGAACTGACATTATATTGTTTTAATTCCTTAGCCATATCTGCGGCTAATCTATCACAAGCACTTTTTCCCACACCATAAGGAACACTAAAAATATACGACATTCCTCCCCAGGAAGAAATAGTAAAAATCACCCCTTTTTTGCATTTGATCATCATTCTTGCACCATAAATACTAGCCACATAATGACTTCTTAAACCTACATTATTAGCAGCATCCCAAAAACTCGGTTCTAATTCCCAAAACGGCTTACCAAATGCTTTTCTTAACGCTTGTACTCCCCCATAAACATTATTAACTAAAATATCTAATTGACCATTTTGTTCGCTCTCAATACGTGCAAAAAGTTGACGAATTTGCTGATCATCACTATGATCAACCTGTACAGGAATACAAACTCCACCAGCTTCGATAACAGCAGTTTCTGTTTCCTGTAAACTACCACCAAAATCCTCACAATTATTAGTTTCAAAAGTGCGCCCGGTAATATACACAGTAGCCCCGGCTTCACCTAAACCTACAGCAATTCCCTTACCAATACCTCTAGTAGCACCTGTAACTAATGCTATTTTACCTTGAAGATTTTTACTCATTATTCATCTACCTCTTTGTAATTTTGTTGGATTTTAAAATGTCTATAGATATAATTATTCCCAGGATTTTAATATTTCTAATTCCTCGCGCACTGATAATGGATTATAACCTAAAGCAAAAGCCTTTGAACTATCTAAAGAAACATCTTTTGGTCTAGGTGCGGCCATTTTTACATCTTCTTGAAAACAAGCTTTTAATTGATCATCAGGAAATTGCCAGATTTCAGCTAATATTCTCCCAAAATCATAACGAGAAATTCTTTCTCTCCCACCTAAATGAATTATCCCATGCACCTTTTTTAAAGCTAAAAATAGCCCTTTAGCGGCTGTATTTGCACTAGCTGGAGTGCGAAATTCATCTATAAATAAATTCAGTTCTTTTCCCTCTTTCAATACTTGCATAAATTGCTGAATAAAGCTTTTTGCTGTTGGTGTTTCTTTACCAAACATTAATGGCATTCGACAAATAGCCCCTTGGGGATATACTTTTAATATCCCTGCTTCAGCTGCAACTTTTTGCTCACCGTAAATGTTCACAGGTGAAACTTTATCTATTTCTTTGTAAGGTGCATTGAAACCATCAAAAACTAAGTCAGTGGAGGTAAAAACAAAAGGTAAGGAATTATCAGCACAAAGTCCAGCCAGATCACAAGATGCTGTAACATTGATTTTATAGGATTCCTGGGGATTTATTTGACAATAATTAGGTTGAGATTGGGCTGCTGCGTGAATTACTGCATCAGGTTTGATATGATTAAATAAGCCCTTTAATTCCTGGAAGTTAGTCAAATTTACCTTCACCATTTTGACATCAGGTATTTCTAAAAAATGGCTATAATATGTACCATAAACTTCCCATTCTTTTTTTGCTAATTGGCAAAGATGCCAACCTAAAAAACCACTAACGCCCGTAATTAGAAGTCTTTGCATATATCCTTTGCATAACATCTCTGCAAAACCATATCCCACGCAAATTTGCATCTTTGCGTGGGAATATCTACTTATCAACCTTGGAAATACTTCTCCAAAGCTTCATGTACTAAATCAGTCATCGGTCTCCCTTGTTTTTCAGCAGTTTCCTTGAGTTGCTGATAAAAATCATCCCGCAGACTTACCCTGTGACGTGATTTACCACTGCTGGTAGGCTCTCCTGGTGTGTAATTAGCCACAAATTCCCTAATAGCATCAAAACCCATTCTGTGGCAAAAATCGCCAAAACTTTCTTTGGGTGTACGGGATTTTTTAAAGAAGACCAAAATCGGTTCTAGGAAACTTTCAATATCATTGTGATGCAGTTTTTCTACAAAAGGTTGGGCTAACCGAGTTTGATTTGGTGAACCACCTAACCACACTTGGTAACATTCCGTACCGCTCCCTACAAAACCCAATTCTGCCATATAAGGACGAGCGCAACCGTTAGGGCATCCTGTCATCCTTACCACAAAATGGTCTTTTTGTAAACCCAGTTGATCTAATAAAGCCCGGATTCTTGTTAAAATTTCGGGAATGGCTCGTTCTGATTCTGTAATTGCTAAACCGCAGGTAGGTAAAGCTGGACAAGCCATAGCATAGCGGGTTAATGCTGCTATTTGGCTGGGGTCGGCTACAACACCACAGCGGTCGAGAATCGCTTGAATGGCTTCCTTGTCATCAGGTGCAATATCGTAAAAAATCAGGTTTTGATTACCTGTTAAGCGAATAGGCAGATTAAATTGTGCAACAATTGTCCGCAAGGCGGTTTTGAGTTGCAATGTCTCATCATCTTTGACACGCCCGTTATCAATGGAAATACCTACAAATAGCTTACCATCTCCCTGTTCATTCCAGCCCAGGAAGTCTTTATATTTAAACTGAATCAGCGGTTTAAACGGTTCAAGAGGTTTACCAAAGTATTCTTCTACTTTAGTGCGAAATTTATCTACACCCCAATCATTGATTAAGTATTTTAACCGAGCGTGTCGTCTATCCGTGCGATCACCATAATCTCTTTGAGTAGCGATTATAGCTTTCACCAGATTATATACATCATTTTTGCCTACATAGCCAATGGGATCAGCAATTCTGGCAAAAGTTTCCTCTTTGTTATGGGTTCTACCCAAACCACCACCCGCGAAGATATTAAATCCTGCTAATGCACCTTTTTTATTGGTAATTACTACCAGGGTCAAGTCTTGGGAATATAAATCAACGGAATTGTCCCCCGGAACCGTCACGCAAACTTTGAATTTCCGGGGCATATAATGAGTTCCATAGATAGGTTCTACGGAATCATGAAATATAGTACCATTACCGTTACTTTGTCGCGCTGCTTTGACTTCTGGATGTTCTTCGGCGCTAATGGCTTTTTCCCCATCTAACCAAATCTCATAATAAGCACCAGTTTGGGGAGAAAGCAAATCAGCGATATTTTGAGCATATTCCCAAGCGTATTGGTATTCTGAGCGATTTTTAAAGGGGGCTGGAGGAGCCATAACGTTGCGGTTAATGTCACCACAAGCGCCCAAAGTTGAACCAAGATTTTGGATAATTGTAGCGATCGCCGTTTTTAGGTTCTTTTTTAAGATACCATGTAATTGAAAACCTTGGCGAGTGGTAGCTCTGAGGGTATGATTACCATATTCATCGGCCAATTTATCCAAGGCTAAATATAGCTGTGGTGGTATTAACCCACCGGGACTTTTTGTCCGCAGCATCATTTGGTAGTCTTTTTCCTGTCCTTTGACGCGGTTATCACGGTTATCTTGTTGATAAGAACCATGGAACTTGAGAATCTGAATTGCGTCTTCACTAAAGTGGGTGGTATCCTGAAGGATTTCAGTAGCCACGGGTTCACGCAAAAAATTACTATTTTCTTTGATACCTTCTACTTTAGAAGGTTTACGGTCAGCAACAAAAGAAGCAGCAGAGTTAACCATTACGGTAGATACGTTTCTGAATAAAGCGGTACATGAAACCGAAATTAGGCAATTAATAGCACTTATTGGGCTAATTAAACTACTTGATTTTGGTCGGAATTATGAATATTATTTTGATTCTAACATGATCAGAGGCCAGGTTGATCATTGACATAACTTACCATTTTAGATAAACACTGAGATTAATATCTAATTATGCCAACCACTAAAACATTAACATTATCTGGTTTAATAGGTGTATGTGTAGGAGATGCTTTGGGTGTACCCGTTGAATTTTCCACTCGTGCTGAACGTATCAAGTCACCAGTTACAAAGATGTTGGGCTATGGGACATGGAATCAACCTCCCGGAACTTGGTCTGATGATAGTTCTTTAACATTGTGTTTGACAGAATCTTTCTGTAGTGGCTATTCTGTGGATGATATAGCTAAATCATTCTGTCGCTGGTATAGAGAAAATTACTGGACTGCCCATGGTGACGTATTTGATATTGGCAATACTACGTATCAAGCTATTATCAAGTTAGAGAAAGGTATTCCCCCGTTACAAGCAGGTGGTACTGGTGAACATAGCAATGGAAATGGTTCATTAATGCGAATTTTGCCCATAGCTTACCTACACGAAACCTTAACTTTTCCCGATTTAATTACAAAAGTACATGAAGTTTCTTGTCTTACTCATGCCCATGTCCGTTCACAAATGGCCTGTGGGATTTATATTACTATGGCAGTAGAACTACTGAAAGGGGCTAATTTATCAACAGCCTATTTACATAGTTTAGAGAAAATTCAAGAACTTGATCATCATAGTAATTATAATCGAGAAAAGTCCCATTTTCAGCGGGTTTTCAGCGGTAAAATTGCCGAATTACCTGATAACCAGATTAATTCAGGCGGTTATGTAATTGATACTCTAGAAGCATCTATTTGGTGTTTATTAACTAGCTCATCTTACGCTGAGTCAGTTCTCAAAGCTGTTAATTTAGGGGGAGATACAGATACTACGGCTGCGGTGACTGGTGGGTTAGCGGGAATTTATTACGGTATAGAAAATATTCCCCCGGAATGGGTTGAAAAAATTGCTCGCAAACAGGATATTATTGATTTATCTAATCGTTTTGCAGCAATTTTATGAAGCGGTGGTTAGAGTAGAAAACTACTCCAACCAGCAAATATCACCATTGCCTCTAAACTAAGGACAATGAGTAAACCTGACCATCAATTAACAGTCGCGTAATTCCCTTAGCTTGTAGATGATTACTAGCCTTATGAAGAACTTGACTGTCAGGAACCTTGATAACGCGATCGCGCTTCGTCGAGAAGCGTTTAGCTACTCTATGATTATCAAAAATGGGTAGAGTTTTCTGTTGATTTTCCAGACTGGGAATCAGACCTAAATCACCAAAATCCTTGAGTGGCCGGGTAATTAATTCCGCAGAGCGGTCAATTACTAAATAGCAGGTTTTTGGTAAATGAGCAACTGAAAGTGGTAAAACTTGAACGGATGCTTCCCCATTTTTGCGTCTAGTCACTAGAGGTTTGGGAACTTCATAGTCCTCGTCTTCAAAGTCGTCCTCCTCATCATACAAATCATCATCTAAATCATCATCATCTAAATCATCAGGTTCATCCAACAGATCTTCATCCAAAATTTCCGCAAACAGACTTGGTTGTGAACGCCGAGTTTCCACCTCTGACTTAGGCTGGGGTATAATTGGCGTTTCTGTGGGTTTATGTCTGACAATTTCTGGGTCTTTGACAACTGAGGATTCTTTTATAACCGGAGGTTGGGGCTGTTCCACCACCAAAGAACGGGTTTTTATCCGCCTATTAGCCCCAATATCTTCGGTAATGTCAGGACTAACATCCACTTTTGCTGCTATGATCGGTTTTTCCGGTTTTGGTGTTGATAATTCCTGACCACTACTCAAGTCACTAGACGCTTCTAATGGTAATAGTGGTTGGTGCAACAGCGGTAACTGATCATAATTTACCTGCGCTCTACCCTCAGGGGTTCTAGCAGCCCGTTTTAAAGATACGAGATATTCGTAATCTTCTTCTGGTAAGGTACTTTTGAGCAGTCTGCTAATTGTGGAATTGCTCACACCATAGCGTTCTGCTAAAGTGGAAGTTGTTTCCGCACTTTCTCGATATAACTTGAGAATTTCTTGTTTGTCAGAATCTGTTAGTTTTCTCACGGTAGACACCAAAATTTGTTAGGTTTGTTTGCGTCCACAGTCTTGGTATTGAATACTTAATTATACTTTGTATTCTAAAACTATGGACTGGAATTACGTCAATAAACACTTAGAATACTCCGCGTCGAGGCTTTGTAGATCAAGAATATGAGTTCTTTTTATTAGCATTACCATAAGGTATAATTACTTAATCAGTTGAGAAAGATAATTTGCCATTGCCATTAACCTGGATACAAAACCCAAGTAAAATTCGGGAGTTGCATATATTATATTCTGATGCAATTATCCCCTAACATCACAATATATCTGAATATTGTATCTATTTTGTTTCCTATTGTACCTCAACTCCCCAATCACTTCCATCTTCTGACCAAAATTAAGAAATTTTAAATTTCCTCTTGCCTATTTCCAGAATATTAGATATAATGAGCAAGGCTTGATGGGTACGTAGCTCAGTTGGATAGAGCATCCGCCTTCTAAGCGGACGGTCACAGGTTCGAGTCCTGTCGTACCCGTTGTCATCACGTCACAAAAAAGCTAATTTTTCTCTACCTTAACCACATCCTTACTGCCCCAGGAGGGAATTACAAGTTTAAAAAGCCCATTTTACAACTTTTTTGGCGGATTTTTTCCTGATTCCGAAAATCTATGGTTTACTGGGTTTATTAGGCTTATAGATACATAACTATTAAAAACGCACAAAAGTTATACTTATATAACAACATTCATGACAGTCAGATTTTAGAGTCCACCGGAAGTGGGAAAATAAAATTATGCCAAAAGAAGAGTTAGAGAGGAAAAGCTGATAATATGCACTTGAGTGAAATCACCCATCCTAACCAGTTGCATGGTTTGTCAATTCGACAATTAGAACAAATTGCTCGTCAAATTCGTGAAAAGCATTTACAAACCGTAGCCGCCTTTGGCGGGCATTTGGGTCCTGGTTTGGGCGTGGTAGAATTAACACTAGGACTTTACCAAACTTTAGATTTGGACCGGGATAAAGTAATATGGGATGTCGGTCATCAAGCTTATCCTCACAAACTAATCACCGGACGCTACAGCAACTTTGACACTCTCCGCCAAAAAGACGGCGTTGCAGGTTATCTTAAACGCTGCGAGAACAAATTTGATCATTTTGGTGCAGGACACGCTTCTACAAGTATTTCCGCTGCCTTGGGTATGGCTTTAGCCAGGGACTTGAAAGGGGAAAAATTTAAAGCTGTTGCTGTCATTGGTGACGGTGCTTTAACAGGAGGTATGGCTTTAGAAGCTATTAACCACGCTGGCCACCTACCAAAAACTAATCTGCTGGTGGTTCTTAACGACAATGAGATGTCTATTTCTCCCAACGTGGGTGCAATTCCTCGTTATCTCAATAAAATGCGTCTGAGTCCACCTGTGCAGTTTCTCGCTGATGGTATTGAAGAACAATTAAAACATCTTCCTTTTGTGGGTGAGTCTCTTTCTCCAGAATTAGAACGCATTAAAGAAGGAATGAAGCGTTTAGCAGTTCCTAAAGTAGGTGCGGTTTTTGAAGAATTGGGTTTTACCTACATCGGTCCAGTTGATGGACATAATTTAGAGGAGTTAATTACTACATTCCAACAAGCACATCAAATTACAGGTCCTGTTTTGGTTCACGTAGTCACAACTAAGGGAAAAGGCTATGAACTCGCCGAAAAAGATCAAGTCGGCTATCATGCCCAAACTCCCTTTAATTTGGCTACTGGTAAAGCAATTCCTTCTAGTAAACCTAAACCCCCGGCCTACGCTAAGGTCTTTTCTCACACCCTAGTTAAATTAGCGGAACAAAATCCCCAAATCGTCGGTATTACAGCAGCAATGGCTACTGGTACGGGTTTAGATAAGCTACAAGCTAAACTACCTCACCAATATATTGATGTGGGAATTGCGGAACAACACGCTGTGACTTTAGCTGCGGGTTTGGCTTGTGAAGGTATGCGTCCCGTCGCTGCTATCTATTCCACTTTCTTACAACGTGCTTATGACCAAATCATTCACGATGTTTGTATTCAAAACCTACCCGTATTCTTCTGTTTAGATCGGGCAGGTATTGTTGGTGCTGATGGTCCAACCCACCAAGGTATGTATGATATTGCTTATCTACGTTGTATTCCTAATATGGTGGTAATGGCTCCCAAGGACGAAGCAGAATTACAACGGATGGTGGTTACTGGCATTAACTACACAGATGGACCTATTTCTATGCGCTTCCCCCGTGGTAATGGTCACGGTGTCCCTTTAATGGAAGAAGGTTGGGAAGCTTTGGAAATCGGTAAGGGAGAAATTATTCGTCAAGGTGATGATGTTTTAATCGTTGGCTATGGTACAATTATCTATGCAGGAATGCAGGCCGCTCAAATACTTAGCGAACATGGCATTGCAGCTACTGTAATTAATGCCCGTTTTGTCAAGCCTTTAGATACCGATTTGATTTTACCACTGGCTAAACAAATTGGCCGGGTTGTCACTTTGGAAGAAGGCTGTTTAATGGGTGGTTTTGGCTCTGCGGTAGCTGAAGCTTTACTTGATGCTGATATTCTAGTTCCTGTCAAGCGAATTGGTGTACCTGATATTCTAGTAGACCATGCCACACCTGAACAGTCTTACACAGAATTAGGCTTGACTGGCGACCAAATTGCAGCAACAGTTTTACAAGCTTTCTTTAACAAGGAATTAGCTGCTGTGAAATAACTTACATTTTTGGAAAGGTTCTTAGCATTGTAGGGGTATTTCCTTACCCCTACGTTCAAGTATCAGTCTATTCATCACTAACCAAATGATGACAAATACAAAATTGTCATCAAATTTCGACAGACAATACCCTTGGAATATACACCTCAATAATAGCACAAAAAGTCAAGATGTCAATACCCTAGTAACTTCGTTCAATTATTGATAACATTCTCAAGATTATTGAGAATAACCTAGCTATATTCTCGATAAACATGGTAGTGGGATTTTTTTCAGAAAAAGTATTTAAAAAACTTATGAGTTTTACGAAAAACTCCAATGGTACTTTAATTAAACTTATATCATCTTTTTTGTCACCGTAAATATGAATATTTTTTCATATTTCTCCCCAAATACACTCATATTGTCTGAAACCAAATCAGGGTTCAGTATTAATATACTTATACCATTTCCTATCCCAGCGTAGTTTCAAACCTATTCCTGTATCCGATATAAGAAGGATTTCGTCCAAGACCGAAATTACCCATACATTCCCGACAAAGCAGACAAACTGAACATTGAATTGTGAAAAATTGACAAACCATAACACTAGTGATAAACTACTGCTGTGCCTTATTAAAAAAAGCGAGGGAATACATACCAAAGCTAGTAAAATCGTGAAAATTCAAATTTGCTTACAGCAATTTTAATGTACTTGTACCACACTTTTGTTTTATATTCCTTTCTTCCTTTGCGACTTTGCGCCTTTGCGTGAGACTTTAAAATGTAGTTTATTTACCTGAAAATCGCTGTAACTTGCCAAAATCTATCTCCAGCTAATAAAATACCTGAAGTAGTAGCACATAACATCAAACAAATAATGTCCAACTTAACAAATATCAAACGACTACAAAGTATTGTTTTCTCGATATTTCTAGCTCTGACGATGATTTTAATAGTTCCTGGGAATAGCTGGGCTTCTAGTTTGGGAGTGGAGTCAGGTTTTTTGAAACCTTGTCCAACTTCTCCTAACTGTGTTGTTAGTCAAAATGCTGATACTAAACACAGTATTCAACCCATTACTTATCATGTAGCGCGGGATAAAGCTAGAGAAACCTTACTCCTGGTTCTCACTGTTGTTCCCCGCACAGAAGTTATAGAACAAGCAGATAATTATATTCATGCTATTTCTAAAAGCCGCATTTTCAAATTTGTTGATGATCTAGAGTTTTATTTCCCTAGCAATGAGTCGCTAATTCATATCCGTTCCTCATCTCGTGTTGGAGATTCTGATTTTGGTGTCAACCGCACCCGCTTAGAGCAAATTCGTTTAGCTTTAAAGGATCTAAATATTTAGTTTTACCTTTTAACCTCTTTTTTCTGTGTCTGGACTGATTATATAAAATACATTTAAGATGCTCCATACACAAGGTAACAATAAAAAAATAAAAGTACAAGACCATTGGATTATGACTAAATAATAGCACAAAAAAATACTATGTCAATATCAATGGCTGAAAAAACCTATTTCCGTAAAATTATTGATAACATTCTCAAGAATATTGAGAATAGCAACTGACTATTGCAAAAATGCAAATTTTATAAAAGTGGATATTAGAAAAACTTATCTTTCTGAATTAACGCAGATTCATAAATCAGGGTGGGAAAACCCCACCCCTACAGATATTAGCGTTTAACCAATTTCTTGGACATTTTGCGGAGACGAATAGATTCCGGTGTAACTTCCACCAATTCATCTTGAGCAATGTATTCTAATGCTCGTTCCAAACTCATGTCTATGGGTGCTTGTAACTGCACCAGTTCATCACCACCAGCCGCACGATGGTTAGTTAACTGCTTGGTTTTACAAACGTTCAATTCTAGGTCTTGGGGACGATTATGTTCACCAATAATCATACCTCTGTAAACCTTAGTTCCAGGACTGATAAAGAACGCGCCTCTATCTTCACAGTTTTTCATGGCGTAGAAGGTAGAAACACCTTCTTCAAAGGAGATTAAAACGCCTTTATTGCGGGCTTCAATATCGCCAGAAAGTGGGCGATAATCAAGGAAACTATGGTTCATGATCCCTTCACCGCGAGTCATTCGCATAAATTCACCTCGGAAACCAATTAAACCACGGGCAGGAACGATAAATTCTAATTGGGTACGGTCTCCACCACCGGGCTGCATATCTTGCATTTCCGCTTTTCGTTGTCCCAACCGTTCGATACAGCTACCAACTGCATCGGCGGGAACGTCCAAAGCCAGAAGTTCAAAAGGTTCGCAAGGCTGACCGTTAACTGTGCGATAAATTACTTGAGGTTGAGATACTTGAAATTCAAAACCCTCACGGCGCATGGTTTCTATTAATATCCCTAAGTGTAATTCACCACGACCGGAAACTAAAAATTTATCAGGGGAGTCCGTTTCTTCAACGCGCAATGCCACATTAGTTTCTAATTCCCGGAATAAGCGATCGCGTATTTGGCGAGATGTTACCAGTTTACCCTCTTGACCTGCAAAGGGGGAATCATTCACC
This sequence comes from Dolichospermum sp., assembly GCA_046070105.1. GTDB lineage: Bacteria > Cyanobacteriota > Cyanobacteriia > Cyanobacteriales > Nostocaceae > Dolichospermum. The sequence continues at coordinate 6,793 of JBJUHT010000108.1, read as the reverse complement.
CAGAAGGTCATTTGTAAAGTTGGTTCATCTACCTTAATTAAGGGTAAAGCCAGGGGTTCATTAGGATCTGTAATAGTTTCGCCAATGTAAGCATCAGCAAAACCAGCAACTGCTACAATATAACCTGGGGTAGCTTCTTCCATATCTACCCGTCTTAAACCTTCAAATCCCATTAATTTGGTAATTTTACCCTTGACAATATTACCACTTTCTGTAACTAGAGCCGCTTGTTGTCCGGCGCGGATAGTACCATTGTGGATTTTACCAATGATAATTCGTCCTAAATATTCAGAATAATCCAGAGTAGTAACTTGCAGTTGCAGGGGTTTATTGGGGTCTCCCACCGGTGCGGGGACATGGCGCAAAACTGCATCAAATAGGGGCTGCATATCTATTCCTTCTGCTTCCAAAGTTTCTTTAGCGAAACCTGCCATCCCGGAAGCAAATAGGTATTTAAAATCACATTGGTCTTCATCCGCCCCTAATTCTAGGAACAGATCCAAAACCTTGTCCACAGCAACGTGGGGGTCAGCTTGTCCACGGTCAATTTTGTTAATGACGACAATAGGCCGCAGACCTTTTTCCAAAGCTTTTTTAAGTACAAAGCGAGTTTGGGGCATTGGACCTTCATTGGCATCAACAATGAGCAAACAACCGTCCACCATACCGAGTACCCGCTCCACTTCCCCGCCGAAGTCAGCGTGTCCAGGGGTATCAACAATATTGATCAGAGTTTCTTTGTAGCGAACCGCTGTATTTTTAGAAAGAATAGTAATGCCTCGTTCCCGCTCCAAAGCGTTTGAGTCCATGACACAATCCGGAACGTCTTCGCCTTCGCGGAAAATGCCGGACTGTTTGAGGAGAGCATCAACTAGGGTGGTCTTACCATGGTCAACGTGGGCGATAATGGCGACGTTACGAATTGGGAGCGTCATAAATGGTTGTGGTAAACTTTAGGGTTTTTAGAGGAAGTCTTGGGCTGGGGTCTTTTAACAGAAGTGGGGATACTTTGCCAGTTCTGTAACGAACCTTTAATAATTATAGCGTAATTGCCACAAATATTATTATTTTGATAATAAATATCAAGACCATGGTTTAGCTTGAAGAGTGGTCGTGAGGGTTAATCAACAGTAAGCCAAAAGCTAATAATATTCAGATTGGAGATCATTTTTTAACTGGTGGTATACCATGATAGCATCTTGAATATCAATACTTCCAGCCCGCGATCGCCTACCAATTGCCACAGTAATCTCTACAGCAGTAATAGCAGCAATAAATACATTATTTTAACATAGGATTGCACAAGCCAACAACCCAACCTGAACCTATTTCCGCAACGTAGCGTTTAATTAAGGCGCTGCTATCTAAAAAATAAACGGACATTGAGCGACGTTCCTCAATAATAGTTTGAGAAACAGGTTTTTCTTTATTTTAGGCAGATAATAACCTGAAATTAGGACTTATAACTAAAATTGTGTCAAAATGAACTTATAGAGTTATAAATTTACAGGTTATGGCTTGGGTATCAGGACAGCAATTACAAGATAGTAAATATACCATAGAAAAAGAATTAGGTGAAGGTGGTTTTGGGATCACTTATCGCGCTAGAGATAATCAGGGAAATTACGTTGTTATCAAAACTTTAAATGATGCAATCCAAAAACGTGCTGATTTTGCTAAATTTCAACAAGACTTTCTCAACGAAGCGATTAAATTAGCTAAATGTAGTCATCCCCATATTGTGCAAATATACGAAGTCATTCATGAAAATGATCTTTGGTGTATGGTGATGGAATATATTGATGGAGAAGATTTAGGAAGTTTTGTAGAAAATCAAGGTGTTTTATCTGAAACTGAAGCATTACGATATATTCAGCAAATTGGATCAGCATTAACTGTAGTTCATGATAATGGCTTATTACATCGAGATATTAAACCACAAAATATCATGTTGCGTTCTGGTAAATCAGAAGCCGTGTTAATTGATTTTGGGATTGCGCGAGAATTTTCCCAGAATTTGACTCAAACACATACACAAATGTTAGCTGATGGTTTTGCACCAATTGAACAATATGATAAAAGAGCAAAACGGGGAGCATTTACAGATGTTTATGCTTTAGCTGCAACTTTGTATTCTGTGTTAACTGGAGAATTACCAACTATATCACCAATGAGAGCAATTGGTACAGAATTGGCAGAAGCGAAAAAGATAAATTCTAGTATTAGTGATAAAGTAAATCAGGCGATAATTAAAGGAATGGAATTAAAGCCAGAAAATCGTTCTCAGTCAATAAATGAGTGGTTATCTCTTTTGAATATCCAAAAAACCAGCAATAATACTATTCTTTCCGCCACACAAATTATTGAAGATAAGATTATTCATGAGTTTAAAACTCATGTTGATTATAAAAGTTCTACAGCAGGATTGCTAATTCATCATAAAGAAAGTAGCTCAGACCTCGCATTGCATTATCATATAACTATCTCTGATACCCACGCCTTTAACTTTGGTGGAAATGGATTTGCTGTATTCCGAATTCCGACAGTATCATATAGCGTAGAATCAGTGACATTATTGCCGAAAAAAGAAGTCCTTGATAGATGTTTAATTGCTTATGAATTATTCAAAACTTGGGATTATGGTTTATTGGGTTGGAACTGTGAACACTTTGCTAGATTAGTCACAACAGGAGAAGCAATTAGTTATCAAGTAAAAGAGTCAATATTAGCATTTTTAAATAATAATGGTTATCATCCATTAGCAAAAGAAATGATGGATAAAGCTTGTCGAACTGCAAAATACTAATTTAGTTAAAAACACTAACCTCTTTCTTTCTCTTCCTTCTCTTTCTCTTCCTTCGTGTCCTTCGCTCCTTCGTGGTTCATTTCCTCTTAACATCATCCAACTAAAAATGCTATCAGAAAGATTTACCCAAGCGCTTACCTACGCCCATGAACTCCACGCCACGCAAAAACGCAAAGCTGGGGATATTCCCTATATTACCCATTTACTAGGAGTAGCCAGCATAGCCTTAGAATATGGTGCTAATGAAGATGAAGCGATCGCAGCCTTACTACATGATGCCATAGAAGACCAAGGTGGAGCAGCCACCAGAGCAGAAATTCGCCGGCGATTTGGGGATGATGTCACCGCCATAGTTGATGGTTGTACAGACGCAGACACCACACCTAAACCCCCTTGGAAACCCCGAAAAGAGGCTTATATTGCCCATATTTCCACCGATTCCGCTTCAGTATTGCTAGTTTCCGCCGCCGACAAACTCCATAACGTCCGCTCAATTCTTAAAGATTATCGCCTGATTGGTGATGCAGTTTGGGAACGTTTTCAAGGTGGTAAAGAAGGCACAGTTTGGTATTATCGCTCCCTTGTGGATGCTTTCCAGAAACATCAAATTACGCCCTTAGTTGCAGAACTAGAAAGAGTCGTTTCCGAATTAGAAATATTAGCGGTATACAAAAAATGAAGAACGAACCGTGTCATCCTTCATAAATTGATATTTATATTTATTTGTTGATTAACGAAATAAACTACTGAGTGAGGTATCTTCGTGAATGCGCCAAATTGCTTCCCCCAGGAGATTAGCAACTGAAAGCGTAACTAATTGGGGGAAACGATTGTTTTCAGGAATGGGAATAGTATTAGTAACTATCACTTCCTCAAATACCCCACTGGATAACCTTTCAATTGCTGGTGGTGAGAATACAGCATGAGTAGCACAGGCATATACCTGACTTGCTCCTTCTTGACGCAGTAACTTAGCTCCTTCAGTAATCGTACCACCAGTATCAATCATGTCATCTACTAAGATGGCGGTTTTACCTTTAACATCACCGATGATATTTAACACTTCGGCGACATTATGAGCCTGACGGCGTTTGTCAATAATTGCCAGTGGGGCATCATTTAACTTTTTGGCGAATGCTCTAGCCCGTGCTACTCCACCCACGTCCGGGGAAACAACAACAATATCCTGTAGTTCTTTGCTAATGAGATAATTTAAGATCACTGGTGAACCGTAGACATGATCAAAGGGGATATCAAAATATCCTTGAATTTGTGCTGCGTGCAAGTCCATAGCTAGAACTCGGTTAGTACCAGCCCCAGTGATCAAGTTAGCGACTAACTTAGCAGTGATTGATTCTCTTCCCGCTGTTTTTCTGTCAGCGCGAGCATAACCATAATAGGGAATTACTGCTGTTATCTGTCGTGCAGAAGCGCGACGACAGGCATCTATCATGATTAGTAATTCCATTAAGTGGTCATTAACGGGTTGACAACATGGCTGAATTAAATAGACATCACAACCGCGAATTGATTCTTGGATTTGAACATACAGTTCCCCGTCTGCAAATCTTTTGCGAATCATTGGACCCAAGTCCATTCCCAGGTAACGAGCCACCTCCTGGGATAATACCATATTAGCAGAACCAGAAAACAATCGCAAGCGGTTATTGTCAGGCAGTGCGGTTGTCATTGGTTGGACTGGTAAGGTTGCAGAACTCAGCACAGCAGATTCTCGAAGTACATTCATAGTATCATTAGAGATTGAGCAAATTTAACTGAAATGAAGCAAACAAATAAGAGGATGTTGTAAAAGTATATACAAGCAAATTCCACTTGAGTGGACTGATGAAAAACCAATATCCCAACCTGCTTAGGCAGGTTTTGTCTGTGTAGACGCGATTTCTATTCGCCGATTTTAGCATTAATTTAGACTTTATAAACATCCTCTAATAGTTATCTTCACGTTATCTAGGGTGGTACAACATATCATCAAAGGCAAAGAATGTGCAAATAATTATTTTATGATACTTGCTACCAATTAATAACTAGTAAATGGAAGATTAAATATTTGTGTTATAAATCAGAAAAACTGAGCAAAATTAGCTGGTTGTCGAAAAATCCTATCATAGTCAGTATTAAACAGTCAAAATGGCTGTTAGTGCTATAATGTTTAATTTTATCATCTCCAATTAATTATAGCTGCTACTATGTTGAACTCATCCTGACTAAAGGCAGAATACAAGAATACAATAATGAATGCAAGAATTATTTTTAGTAAACACTTCTTTCTCAGCAGGTTAGTTGAGGAAATTGCCAAAAAGCCACAATTGAGACACTTGAGGTAGGGTTGTGGATGGATGATGTTTTTGCTAAGTTCTAGATCAATAGCTATTATATTCAATTAATAGACCATGCAGTCAGCGATTACAGTTGGTACTATTCTCCAAAATCGTTACCATATTATCCATGTTATTGGACAGGGGGGATTTGGTAGAACTTATTTAGCAGAAGACCAAAGGCGTTTTAATGAGCTTTGTGTCCTCAAAGAGTTAATTGCTCCAGTTATGGAAACATCTGCTGGGGGGAAAGAACAGGAGTTATTTGAGCGCGAGGCTGCTATATTGTATCAAATACAGCATCCACAAGTTCCCAAGTTTCGAGAGAAATTTGCCCAAAATCAAAGATTGTTTTTGGTACAAGATTTCGTAGTTGGTAAAACTTATCGCCATTTACTGAATGAACGCCAAAAGCTTGGAACAGCTTTTACTGAAGTTGAGGTATTACATTTACTACGCTTTTTATTACCTGTTCTCAGTTATATTCACAGTCAAGGAATTATTCATCGTGACATCTCTCCAGAAAACGTTATTTTACGGGAAGGCGATTCTTTACCCGTATTAATTGATTTTGGAGTAGTCAAGGAATTAGCTACTAAATTGCAGTCTTCCAGCCCTAGTTCGGTGACAACTGTGGGAAAATTAGGTTACGCACCTAGTGAGCAAATGCAAGCGGGTAGGGTGTATCCTAGTAGTGATTTATATGCGTTGGCCGTAACGGCCATAGTTTTGCTGACTGGGAAAGAACCAGGGGATTTATTTGATGAACAACAACTGACATGGGATTGGCAAAAATGGGTAAATGTGACACCAGAATTTTCGCAAATTCTCCAGCGAATGTTGTCTCATAAACCGGGAGACCGTTATCAAAGTGCTACTGATGTTACCCAAGCATTGCTAAATGTAGGACATGGGAACGCACCTGCCCCTAATAATCTATCTTACCTGCAAACTATCGCTGTCGCTCATCGTCCTGAACCTAAATCAAAAATACCTCAACAGCCAGAAATTTCGGCTTCTAGTCAAAGTGCGTCTATTTTAGATCACCCTTTGGTGTTGGGAGTAATTGGTTTTATTGTGATTATTTCAGCGGGATTTGGTTCTTGGACATTTGTAAATTCACTTAAAAAACAGCCTCGTTCTGCACCGGAAATTACAACAGTACCACAATCCTTTCCTTCTCCTGTTATTCCCAGTGGTAACACATTAACACCAACCCCTAGATATACAGATACCAATAGCGAACCTGTTATTATTCGTCAAGGTCTTAAATTAGACCAGTCTAACAAGGTAAAAATCGAGGGAATAATCAGAAAAAATGATTTAATTCAATATATTTTGGAGGCTAAGGCTGGAGAAAAATTAACTGTATCTATCAGTGAAGCTACTGGTGTGAGTATGAGGATTTTTAATCCTAATGGTGAAATAATTAATACTCAATATCAACAATCTACCTCCCATGAGGGAGTATTGGCTGATAGTGGTAGGTATATTATTCAATTGGGTTTATTTAGCACAGAGTCTCAGGCTAATTATAGTTTAAATGTGACTTTAGAACCATCAAAATCCATGGAAACACCCACCCCAACGGAAACCCCCTCCACGACACATAGGCTTATGTAATCCGACTCGGCATACAACGGATTGAAAA
>JBJUHT010000107.1:0-17031 GCA_046070105.1 Dolichospermum sp. | reverse complement strand
CAATCTGGTAGCAGCGACTCTTGGAGGTACATAATTTACTGTCATCTGATAGAACTAAGTTTGTTGCTTGTCCTATCATACCACGAATGTCTGGCTATGTCTAGTATGTCATGGTAAATTACGTCCTATCTCTAACTCTGTTTTATCCTTACTCCTGCTATATGTCAATTTTGAAAAAGATCCCTTGGTTCTCTCTGACACTCGTATTATTGAGTTACAGTACATTAGGCTGGATGATATTTGCAGAAAAAACCCCTTGGTATATATGGGTAATAACTCTGGTCATTATCCTGCTGTCACTAGTCTGTTTTACTAACCCTGCTTTGAAGCTAAACGATTATACTAGTATTCTGTTTAAGTCCAGTGCTAGGGCTTTTGGTGTAGCTATCTTAGCAGCTTTCCTATTTTTTCTGATGGTTGCCTGGTTTCGGGTATTTCTTGACATTTTGCTCATTTTGTGCGCGACTATTTTAGCGAGAATAGATTTCCAAACACTTGCTTTAAAACCAGCACTGGCCTTTGGCTGTATATCCTTTTTTGCAGTTATTGGTTTAGCACTAGGCGCATTTATCAAACTTTATATATGAATCACTCCATCTTAATTTTTTTAAACTTATAGAGACTGTTTATGTAACGTCTCTATAAGTTTAGTCAGATGATTAATCACTAACTAGCTTGCTAACGCTTCTACCTCTGCTACTACTACTGGATAAACGCTGACTTTCTTCCGGCTTTTACCCTTTCTTTCAAAGGTAACTACACCGTCAACTAAAGCAAACAAGGTATCATCACTACCAATACCAACGTTGTTACCAGGGTGAACCTTAGTACCACGTTGACGAACCAAAATATTACCTGCGCGTACAGTTTGTCCACCGTAACGCTTTACACCTAGTCGTTGAGCATTTGAGTCACGACCGTTACGCGTACTACCTGTTCCCTTCTTATGAGCCATGGTTTCCTCTTTTTTATTTACTTTACGAATCCCAGTCCGCTAATTGTCTAGTTTAGGCTGGGAAAATTTAATTGGTAATTGGTAATTATCAATTTTTATGATTCCTCTGCGGTTTCTTCCACAAAGTCAGCATCAATAATTGGACTTTCAGCACCAGTAGGGGCTGCTTCGTAAGCTAAAACTTCGCCGTTGAGATTGATAGAATTAATCAAAAATCTGGTGATTTCCTGGCGGTGTCCCCGTTTTTTGCGTGTTTTCTTCTTGGGTTTCATCTTATACACCAGGACTTTGCGACCTCTCAGGTGTCGCATAATTGTCCCTTCGACCGTTGCACCTTCTACCAAAGGTTGTCCAATGGAAAGTGCGCCGTCATGGTTTACAAGCAATACAGCGTTAATGGTAACTTTTTCATCTGGTTCGGCGTTGAGTAGTTCAATGTCGTAAAAACGACCTGCTTCTACTTTGATTTGTTTTCCGCCAGTTTCAATAATTGCGTAGGTCATTAAATCAAATCGTCCTTGAGGTTGCCGTACAGGTAGCTGGCTATAATCTTTTATAGAGACGCTATTATTTACAGCTTTTGCCAGCTTTTGCAGTATGTCTACCTGATCCGAGCCGGAATTAGACAGACAATCTAATATAATACCTGATTGGTAGCTAATTAGTCAAGCTTTTATTAAATAAAATTATAATTTGTTGGATTTTCAGCCGATTTCCGAAAAGGTAATTTTTGGGTTTGTAGTTAATGCTGACACAGACGGAATAAAAACTAATCAATCTGAGCGGCTTGTACGGTTGCTCAGATTTTCTTGTATCTTCACCTTGACAATGTTTTTATACAACTGTTTTTATAGACTTGTTTTTAACAACATTCTAGAGTTTGGTTTTTTGAACTAACTTATACAGCATTTATCAGTGTTATCAGGTAGATATCTAGCAACCAAGATGCCCGCACCATAACAGTTTCATGATTCAGAAAACGCTGTATTAGTAATATTTTTGATTAACCGTCTCAGAGGACGTTTAAAAACCGTAAACTCCTGTAACTTATCTTGTCGGTAATTTCGGTTGTTCTTGAGAGTATTTACTGACTATATGGGATATTTCTGGATTATAAAGTCGCAGATAATTCCAGTAATTACCGAATACTTGACGGACATAATTCTTGGTTTCATCAAAGGGAATTTCTTCCACAAATTCATCAGGATCTCTTTTGGGTATAGTTTGCAACCATTTAGCCACGTTACCCGGACCTGCATTATAACTAGCGATCGCTAACATAGAATTATTGCTATACTGCTGATGAGTATAATCTAAATACCAAGTCCCTAACATAATATTATCATTGGCATTTTCCAAATTGATTTTTTTGATATCTGCATTTATTTGTGGAGCTATCCACGCCGCTGTACTAGGCATTACTTGCATTAAACCTGTTGCACCTACGGGAGATTTAATTTTTACCTGAAACCGAGACTCTTGCCGCATTAAAGCTGTTACTAACAGTGGATTAAGTTGACGGGAAAGTGACCATTTTTCAATTTCCTGAAAATAAGGTAAGGGATAACGAGCTTGCCAGTAGATACTTTTTTGGCTTAAAGCTTGATATTCGGCTTTTTCGGCAGCTTTTTCCCGATCTTCTAATTTAGAAATTTTCTCAATTCCAGTCAGATACTCACCTCTTGTTAATTTTATCAGCCCTTCTGTAAATTCTTCAGCGACACTAGGCTGATTTTTACTCTGAAACTCCGTTTCCCATTGTAACCAAGCATCACGGTCTTGTCCTAATAAATACAATTCTTTAAAGGTTTCAGAACCTGCTGGCGGCACAGGACGTTGAGATGGTATAATTGTCGGGTTCATCAAGCGCAAGCTGTCAAAATTACCTACATTTAAACCCAAAATACTCGCAGAACGCCAGGCATAATAGGAGTAAGGAAATTCACTAATCACAGATTTATAAGCTGTGACAGCTTCCTCTTGTTTGCCTAATATCGTCGCCCATTTACCTACCCAAAATCCGGCTCTGGGTGCTAGAATACTACTCTTGTTATTCACAGTGATTGGTTGCGCCCATTCCCATGCCCCTAAATAGTCATTGTTTTTTGCCTTGGTTTGGGCTGTTTTCCAGCGAAATTCTGCGGCTTGATCACTGTTACTATATTTACCTATTAATAATTTCCATGTCCCGTCAGCTGATTCATGATCTTTTAAATTAGTCAACAATGTAGCCTTTTTGACTAACGCTTGGGGAGCTATTTCAGGAAATTTACTAATAACCTGATCCAGATAGGTAATAGATTCTTTACCTTTACTCATGTCTGATAATCTTAATAAAGCTATACCTGTTTCTGTCGCAGTGGGGAATTTTTGCAGCAGTTGTTTATAAACTGTAATGGCTTGTTCTTGCTGTTTATTTAATTGTAATCCCCTAGCAATGCGGTAAAGACTGGTGGCCGTTTTTGGGGCTTGAATATAAGCATCTTTAGCTTTCGTAAATTGATTATTATCCCAGTAAACTGAACCAATTAGTTCCCAGTCCCCAGGTTTGAGTTGGGTTTGTTTGACTAATTGATCTAATACACCCACAATTCCCGGTTCGTCAGCAGCGTATTTAGCTAAAATTAATTGTAAGTTCGGTTGCTTGGAGTTCTCTTTTAAACTTTTGCGGATAATTTCCCAAGTCAGAGGATGGGAGGGAAATTGTGCGATCGCTTGATTATATAATTTTGGTTGGGCAATGGCATATATGGCTTTAACTACGGCCGCTTCTTTCCTATATTCCTTTACTACCTTTCGGCGTAAATCTGAAGCTTTCCTATCTTCGCCTAAAATATCATGGGCTTGGGCTTGTTTAAGTAAAATATAAGGAGCTAAAACAGGATAGTCTTTTTCCAATCCTACCAATAAACTCAGTGCTTTTTTTCCTTGGGCGGTTTCTATATAATCACTGGCCAATAGATAACGCGCCCGCTGCCGATCTGGTGAACTATTTTTCTCAGCAATTTTCCGTAGTGCTGTTAGTCTCTCTGGTAAAGATTTAGACAACAAAGGAAATACAACTGACTGGACTTTATCAGCCTCAGATAACTCTTCCGGCTTACCCTGACTCAAGTTCAACCATTGACTTAGACCTGTGCCAGCTTGAGGATTTGATACCATTGCCCCAGCTAAAAAGGCACACAGTCCAGCACCAGCAAGCAGATAAATTTGTCTCTTTTGTAGTTTCTTGAACATTGATACTCGCTGTTTGCCTTGTGTCTTTTAAAACTTAGTGATTAATATCTTCGCAACTCTAACACTAGAGTAACACCCATGACCAACTTTTACTGCTATAATGGCAGATTTTCCACTAGTCTCAACAGCCAAAAATAATCAGTGTCTTTTTAAATATGCTCAATAGCACACCGGACAAATGGCAACAAATCCTCTAAAATTACCTCATGATAATGTTCTTGGGGGTAATGTCCCACATTATTAAGTTTGATAATTTCACCATTTGCTACAGATTTCACCAAGTTTTCCGCTGTATCTACAGATAACCAAGGATCGATCATCCCCCATTGTACTAAAATCGGTTTGTGCCATTCTTTGAACCCATTTTCTATTTCTATCATCGCTTTTTCTAATTGTAAATTGCGAATTGTCGCTAGGAGACTTCTCCCAGACGCAGAACTTTTCAAAAATGGTTTTCTATAAACATCTAAATCTTGATCTTCAATGCGGTAACAACTACCACTTTCTAAGGTTCTATCTACTAATAAGGGGTCTTGAGTGATTATATCACCAGCTAAAGGTAAACCCATTTGTTTGATTTTCCAAGGTATTTTCACTGACGTGGAAATCGGTGTATTTAAAATTGCTATATTAGCAATCTTTTCTCGATGGCGTAAGGCATATTGTAACCCAACTGAACCTAAAAATCCTTGAACAACTAAGGAAAATCTTTCTAATTTTAAAGCTTCCACAAATCCCTCTAGCGCTTTGATAAATTCCTCTGGAGTATAAGCAAAATCCTCTTTCTCTGGTTTACCTGAAAATCCGCAACCAATCCAGTCAGGAGCGATCGCTCTAGTTCCCTGTGCTGCTAAACTGGGAATAATATTCCTCCAACTATAACTTTGAGAAACTAACCCATGTAACAATAATACGGGAATTAAGTCCGTTCTACCCATGGGTTCAGCTTCTCGATAAAACCATTCTAAAGAATCTACTGTAATTTTATGTTCTTGAATTGACACTTTATTTTCCTAACAAATAGCACAGAACTCTCCTATCATCCTACTAGGTAATAGGCAACTAAATTCCACAAGACAAAAAAATAATTTTCAATTTTTTCGCGTTTTATGAGTTAAAAGTATTGACTTGCGGCTAAGAGTCTGATATACTAGATTCCGATAAGGAAGAACTGTCTCGCCATAAAAAATATCCTAAACCCCAATTCCCCGTCCCTCTTCTCGCCATAATTGATTTAACCTAGTGGCAGGCATAGTTAAATACAGAACATCACCAGGGGCCAAAATAGTTTCCAATAAATCCCAGCCTTGGACAGTTTCGTGGTTGATTTCCACATATAAAGGCACAAAATCCGCAGACTTGGCTACATCCTTTACCCACTCATCACAAAAAGGGTGTATGGGTGTAATCGTAGTTGCAAAAGCTACCCATAAACTATCGGCGATCATACCATTACCAATAATTCTACCACCAAGAGCCGCAGCCGCAAAAGCAGGGGCAGCTAGTTCAGCGGGACTGAGTACGGCTTCAAAGTCAAATACCTGTTGTGCTATACCGGCGAAGTCAGGATCAGTATAATTGACAATTACAGGAATATTTGGCGCTAAAGCCTTAGCTTTGAGAGCAATTTCCAAATTTGTGGCATCATCACTAGTAACGGCTAAGACTGAGGTAGCAGTATTTATGTTACTCCTTTGTAAGGTAGCACGAAAACTAGCATCAGCAAGGATAACAGGAATACTCATGTCTCTTGCAGTAGTCACAAATCTGTTATTAGCGTCTGTTTCAATGACTACTACTTCATGGCCACTCAGATGGAGTTGTTGAACAATTTTAATACCAATACCACTTAAACCACAAACAATATAATGATGACGTTCAGGAATTCTGGCCGCATCTAAAAATTGCTTTAAACGACTACCCAAAATAAAATCTGTGAGCATAGCATACCAAATCCCAATCACCGCTGCCCCAATTAACATAATCACAACGGTAAATAGTTTAATACTATTGGGTGCATTCTCTACTACTTGATCGTTGCCACCTGCCCCCGTAATCATACCTACCGCAAAATATAGGGCATCTATAAAGGAGATACTATGTTTACTGGAAATATAAGTAAATGTAGATAGTAGAATAATTACTAATAGTGCAATGGCCATACCAGTAACTGATTGGGCGTGTTTCTGAAATTCCCTGATATTAGAAAATATTTTCAGCAGTTTTCTAATTAGTGATTTACGCGGTTGACGAATGCGCGGTTGTGTGCCGATAATTAAGCGATCGCCTACTCTTAATTGTTGTTCTGATAAAACCGCAGAAACTAAATTCATTTTTCCCTGCACAGGTACATAATAAATTAGCATTCTTGTGGGATCTTCCCATAAATCACTCAGTTTTTTACTTTTCCAAGGATGATTTTCGTGAATATATTCCTCTTGAATTGGCCAAGTTTGCTCAAGTAATTTGATTTGTCCAATAGCTTTATTTCCCAAAGCTGCAAAGGTAAATACTGGTGCTGCTAAACCAACAACACTCATGCTTAAATGGTTTAACAAGGTTTGATCTAAACGCTCACCTAAATTTGTATTATAAAAACGATTAATAATGCGAATTTGCGGGTTTAAAACTCTTGCTTGCATCATAATTGACAAATTTAGCGCGTCCTCCGTAGTCGTAATTACTAGAGTATGTGCTTCTTTAATTCCCGCTGCTTGTAGAGTAGAAGCGGCTTGTAACTCACCAACAATCACATTAGCAGCAGTTTCTCCAGAAACGGGTTGGTGGTGAATACCCACAACTATAGCGCCCTGTTGTCTCAGTAATCGCAATATCTTATATCCAGTACGTCCTAAGCCACAAACAATAATTCGGGGTCTCATACAACAGCAGTATAAAGCATAGTATTTTATTTGTACGAAATAATCAGCAGCAAATAGGTAATAGGTAATAGGTAATAGGGAATGGGTAATAGGTAATAGGGAATGGGTAATAGGTAATAGGTAATAGGTAATAGGGAATGGGTAATAGGTAATAGGTAATAGGTAATAGGGAATGGGTAATAGGTAATAGGTAATAGGTAATAGGTAATAGGTAATAGGTAATAGGTAATAGGTAATAGGTAATAGGTAATAGGTAGGGCTTCCTTAGCGAGTAGCGTGGCGTTAGCCATATAAACCTAAAACCATTTATTAACAAAGGTTTTAGCGGATTTTTACCACAAAAAAGTGCAAGGTTTTGGCTAATGGTGTTTCAAAATGAATTGCATTTTTCTTTGTCGGATTTGGAAAATTGAGGATATCCAGACAGTTAAAACTGTTCCCAGTTAAGAGTTCCCTGCCCTCACAGACAACTTTTTCAGCAAGCACTAGGTAGTAATATTGAAAGTCTTGATCTGATTAATTCTGACTTTCTTTTATTCATTTCTATTATTACTCAATTTTCCCTATAATAACTGTAACTAAACACACGATATTCACTTTATGAGAAATTACAGCAGATTCCATTGCTATGAGGTACAAATTTTAATAATAAAACTCTTGTGGGGTGGGCATCTTGCCCGCCCGTGGTGTACCTCATAACACCAGAAAGTGCTGTAAAAGTTAAACTGCATAGAATGAATATATTAATGGAATAATTAACCGTAGATCAGCACGGATAAATATGGATAATAATTATTCTATACAGAATAACATAAAATTAGGATCAGATACTTCTTTTTAAAAATTTTCTCAAAGAATTTCAGTTAGTAACTATATCCATCCCCATTTATGGAAAAATTGTCATCAGCGAATATATCATGATTATTATCACCGCTAGTTTCTTGATCAAGAACTTTGATAACTTTGTTATAAATATCTTCCGCTTCTTGAGGAGAATCACCAATACTTGTTAATCCTAATTTACCAAATTGGGAAAGACAACCCATTAAGTGAAATACCGTACCTGTTTCTGTGCCACTATCAAAATGTAGTCTATAATAAGCGATAATATCCATTAAGTCATTAGGTAATAATCCTCGATAACTGGCTTTTTGTAAGTTGTCTGTAGCAATATAATATTTAGGTCTGCCCTGTTGACTATAAAATAAACCATCGGTTAAATCATAATGACCATTAGTTAATAATTTTAAAGTCATAAATGGGTGAGTTGTCCCTCCTTTACGCAGGTTAATTTCAATGGCTTGAATATCCCATTCACCATGACCTTTGTCAACAGTAACAAAATCCACTGCAAATCTTTCTAAAGCCCCTTTTTCTGCCAATTTTTGACCAACTTTTAAGCCTAATTCCTGTAATTCACAGCGATAATTTTCATCCGCAGGAAAGCGACAACCTATATAAATTTGTCCGTCTGGTCCTCCTAATATTTGGTCATGAGTAGAGAGAATTTCTACCTCTCCAGTGGGTGTAATTCTACCTTGTACACTGGGAGAATCCTTGACTTCTCCTTCTATAAAAGCTTCCACTATTGCACCTAATTCGGGAATACGTTGGGAAAAATTTGTC
Source organism: Dolichospermum sp. (assembly GCA_046070105.1). Taxonomy (GTDB): domain Bacteria; phylum Cyanobacteriota; class Cyanobacteriia; order Cyanobacteriales; family Nostocaceae; genus Dolichospermum. The sequence continues at coordinate 8,331 of JBJUHT010000107.1, read as the reverse complement.
CAGGTTTCTTGTGAGGATTGAAAACGTAAATTTAGGAAGCGATCGCTAATTGCTGCTACTCTTTGATTATGATCAGCTTTCCCCGGTGCAAAATTCATTATTGGTCTTAAATCTAAAAGTGCATTTCCTTCTCCTGAAAACCCTTCATTTAACTTAATTACCATTCTTTGTAATGTCGGTTGACGTTCCCACAAATCAGCCCCAGCATTAGCTAAATCTTCGCAATTTTTCACTAGTTCACTACCATCTGGAAGAGGTACACCACTTTCTTGAAAAATCTGTCTACTCCCACTTTTAGTTCCCAAAATTTGCAAATCTGGTGCAGCAGCATATAAAGGTACACCCAATTTTAGAGATAATTCTGATTCCCAAAATGTCGAATTATAACATACCATAAAAGCTTTATCTAACCGCAAAGCTTTGTGAATTCTTTCCAATAACCGGGGACGTTCTAATATTTTTTGACTTAGGGGTTTTAAAGAAGCATCATAAGTCGAAAGTAGTAATAAACGATGACGAGCGTGAGAAAAAGGAATACCAGGAAGTAATTGCAAATAATAATCAATTATACTCGGATGCAGTGGCATTGATGTTATATAAATTAATCTGGTGCGGGGATTTCTTAATCGTATTAATGAAAAAAGTAATCTTTCTTCATAATGCTCACAACCCTCTACTTTTAGTAATTCCCTTTGATCTATACTCAAAGAAGGAATAATTAAAATATCCGCTTCACTATTGTCGAATAACTCGCTCGTTTTCCACCGATCTTTTAATGTTAATTGTAAGTTACGAAATTTATCCATGTTATCAATATTTAGTGTCACCATATCCCTACCTCAATATTATCACTTATTCACGTAAGTTGCTAGTTAGGGAAAATGTCATAATCAGGATATCCAAGATTAAAGGATGAAAACAGAAAATTACTCACCAATTACCCATCACCAGCCTCAACTAGATAACTAGCAACTTCAGTTATTCCTATATAATATATACCTCAAGAGGGACTCGTAATAGAATTGTTAATGTATCTTTTTGTAAATTAATTAAAGATCAATGTTATCTTTGCCTACAGTGGTTTTTACAAACCTGTGTATTTATTACTAAAGGTATATTTATTTATGACTGAACAATTGAGACTAAAGAAAGATAAATAAATATTTAATAACTCCTATAATCCCAAAATAGGAATAGATAAATAACTAAAAATCTAATATGGTATCTTCACAACCATTACATGATCTAGAATTAGTAAATTGTGCCAGAGCAAATGCTAACCAGGGTATAGAAACCGCTGCTTATCAGTGTGGTTATGGGCATAATATTCAGGCATTTGCTCAAGAATTACGCCAAGCTTGTGAAAAAATGAATTTACAAGTTAGAGAACTCAAAGAACTAATTACTGATCAAGATATGATCTTCAAACTCGGTTCTGGAGAAATTATTGCCCCTCAAACACCCTCAGAATTTTAAAACTTTATTTTAAAACCGCATTTTAACACTTTGCTCCTGTGCCGAATTTCGTAACATAAAAATTGTATTTTGTCAAGTCTTTAAACTCTAATCCTTCAGACGCTACATCAACAAAATAAGGGCTAAAGCCCTGGCTACCAACAAAAAATTAATCATAAATTATAATTCTTTGTGACAATTAATTATATAATTCTTTTGTGTGTCGTGTCACCACAACGCAGTTTGATCAGAAAAAAATAAACTTATTTAACTTATTTATTGATTTTATCCTCAAAAACGGTAAAATATGATAGAATGCACTAAAGAACAAAAACAAACTTGTTTTAATACACAACTGCTGCCGTCAACCAAACATGAAAAATTTGACAAAAGCTTGTGTAATCTGCTTTATTTAAGTTTTAATTTTTAATTTTTAACTCCGCACTGCGGTACTAACTTGGGTTTGAATAGCAAAGGTTTAGAGATGTTGACTTCATCAGAAACTCCTATAATTGCAGCCATTGTGCTGATAGCGTCCGGCATTTTAGGCTGGGGCTTTTATCGTGCCAGACCTTTTGGTAAACTGGGAATCTTAGCCTGGTTACAATCTGTCGTTTTAATGACTCCCTGGCTTTTGTTCTTTGGATTATTTGCCCTGGGGATTTATGTTAACATTGTCGGAATCTTGTTCTCAGTGATAGTCTCCGCTGGATTGTATATTTTCCTGGGCAGAAAGTTACGCCAAGCAGGTCAAGATGCTATTCTCAAGCAACGAGCCACAGAGCGCCTCGCTGCTCAAAGTTCATCAGAACCTGATAAAAATAGCCCAGCCGTGGTAGAATTACAGTCAAAACCGACTTCCATACCGGAAGCTGATTTAAGCCTAATTCGCGGTATTTTCGGCATTGATACATTTTTCGCTACGGAAACTATTCCCTACCAAGAAGGAGTGGTCTTTAAAGGTAATTTGCGCGGAGAACCAGAGGCTGTTCACAACCGCTTAACGAAGAGTTTGCAAGAGCGGTTAAATGATAAATATCGGCTGTTTTTGGTAGAAAATACTGATGGTAAACCAGTAATGATTGTTCTCCCTAGCCGCACTGACCCCCAACGGACTCAATTAGGACAAAAAGTCTTTGCAGTGATTTTGCTAATAGCAACCATGGCTACAAGTCTAGAAGTGGGAGGTATATTACAGAATTTTGATTTACTCAGTAACCCCGAACGTTTTGCAGAGGCTTTACCTATTGCTTTGGGCTTATTTGTCATTTTCATATCTCATGAAGTCGGACATTGGTTGTTAGCACGTCGTCACCAAGTACGGTTAAGTTGGCCGTTCTTTTTACCAGCGGTGCAAGTTGGCTCTTTTGGGGCAATTACTAGGTTTGAGTCCCTTGTCCCTAACCGGAATGCTTTATTTGACATTGCTTTGGCAGGACCTGCTTTCGGTGGCATTACTTCGCTGTTATTATTGGTGGTAGGGTTGCTACTTTCCCACCCCGGAAGTTTATTCCAATTACCAAATCAGTTTTTCCAAGGTTCTATTTTAGTCGGTAGTTTAGCGCGGGTTGTCCTCGGTTCGGCTTTACATTCCCCTGTGGTCAATATTCATCCTTTGGTGATTATTGGTTGGCTAGGATTAGTCATTACTGCGTTAAATTTAATGCCCGCTGGACAATTGGACGGAGGCAGGATTGTACAAGCCATTTATGGACGCAAAACCGCAGGTAGAACCACTTTTGCGACTATAGTTTTACTCGCTATTGTATCTCTGGGTAATCCCTTGGCTATGTATTGGGCTATCGTAATTCTGTTTTTACAACGCGATTTAGAACGTCCTAGTCTCAATGAAATTACTGAACCAGATGATGCTAGAGCCGCTTTATGTCTTTTGGCTCTGTTTTTAATGATTACTACTCTTTTACCTTTAACTCCCGCTTTGGCTGGACGTTTAGGTATTGGTAGTTAAATAATGAAGTGATCTAAAGCAATGACAAATTATCAAAAAATCAATGGTGGAGGTAAGTCTCTTAGCAACTTTCAAGCCAATTCAGACCTTCCGGCAGCAAATGCTGAAACTGATAAGATTGATGAGAAATGGTATGGAACTAACGAGCAATGGTGGAATTGGTATACTTCATTAGCTGACAATAGCAAAGAGTCTTTGAACGAAGAAACGTTCATTCCCATGAATGAACAAGTTGCTCCTCAAATTCCCTCAATTAAGGAACTGCAACAAGAACTTACCGAACCTTATCCTATTTCAGAGGAGCAAATTCAACAATTTCAAACTGATAGTTATATCAGAATCAAAAACATTCTCAGTCCAGGATCACTCTATCTTCTACGACAAGAATTGAAACAGCTATTCTATGATCATCACAAATTAGATCCAAATCGAAAATTTAGCAGCATGGAGCTAATGTGGTAAGAAAGTGACATAGTTAAAGAGTTTGTGTTAAGCAAACGATTAGGTAAGTTAGCCGCAAATCTATTACAGGTATCGAGCGTTCGGGTTTATCATGACGACTTTTTATGCAAAGAACCAGGATGTGTCCGTACACCTTGGCATTATGATGGCTTTCATTACCCAATTGCTAGTAAAAATATTGGTACTTTTTGGATTCCTTTACAGTCAACGCCAAAAGCAATGGGACCACTAGAATTTGCCAAAGGAATGGAAGTCCATAAGCTGGTTAAAGAAATACCTTTTGATAAATTTTCTCAAAGTCATGATCACGCGATAGTCGAAATGCTTCAATCTCTTGATATTCAAGTTAATAGAGAACCGTTTCTACTTGGAGAAGTTAGTTTTCAGCATTGTTTAAATGTTCATGGCGCGGGTGCTAACCATACTAAGGAGCAACGAATAGCCTTTGGTATCAGTTATTTTGAAAATGGATCTCGTGTTATTAGCTCTCCAATATTGATTTCTGGTGACTGGCAAAAGTTTATGCCCGGTATACAACCTTTGGAAGTTATTTCCAGTCCCTACAATCCCATTGTTTATGATCTAGTTGATTGAAAAAAGTTCTTCTATACTTCACAAGGTAACAATTTGAGCTTTTGCTTAGAGGATGTTTTAAAAGTGGGGGGCTGTTGTAAGAAAGCTCACAATGTGTATGCTGAAATTTATAGAAACCAGCACCCTGTGAGCGAATGACTAAAGCATATCCTAGTAACCTGTGCTGTATCAATTACAAATTAACCTGAATGCAAAGGTTGAATATCTACGAGTGGGAACACAACAGGTAATACAGCAAGTTCACCAAGAGAGTGAGGTAAACCTTGTGCGGGCAAGATGCCCGCACCACAAGAGTTTTATTGTTACAGCAAATTGTCATCAAACCCGGAACAAGAACCCGATTCTTCCCGCCGCAGCGGGGAGATTGAGGGGAGTGCGATGAGGGGGCTAAGATGTACCTTATATGATTGGAAATCGCTGTAACATCTGTAATTTCTGAATATCGGGAACTGCTGTATATCTAATGTCTGAATATGTGTAAGTAGGTGAGCGGAAAAAAACCGACATAAGTAACAAAAAGTAAAGTTGCCCAAAACCTGTTCCCTGTTAAGAGTTCCCTGTTCCCTTGTCATAACGACAATTTTTAACGCCAACCTACTTATGTTAAAAGAATTATTAGTTAATCATCAACTGTAAATTTTATGGATTCCCATTTGCTACTATGTCAAGCTATAGCTAATCGTATTATTACTAATTCTCAGCAAAGAATTACCTTTGCCGAATACATGGATATGGTGTTATATCATCCAGAATATGGCTATTATACCAGTGATGCTGTCAAAATTGGATTTCGAGATAGTGACTTTTTCACATCTGCCAGTTTAGGATCTGATTTTGGAGAACTACTAACCAAGCAATTTTATCAAATGTGGGAGATTTTAGATCAACCCATATCTTTTAATTTGGTAGAAATGGGAGCAGGACAAGGCATATTAGCATCCCATATTCTAAACTATGCAAAGCAAGAATACCCAGACTTTTTTGCAGCAGTCAAATATATTATTGTTGAAAAATCACAAAGTTTAAAACAGGAACAACAACAACGGTTACAAGATTTTTCTGTAGATTGGTGTAACTTGGAAGAAATCACCCCCAATTCCATTATTGGCTGTTTCTTCTCCAATGAATTAGTGGATGCTTTTCCAGTCCATCAATTTATTTTAGATGGGGGGGAATTACGGGAAATTTACGTTACTGTTGAGCAAAAACCGGAGGAAGAAAATTCTGCTTTACCTATATTTATTGAAATCATGGCAGAACCATCAACACCACAATTAGGAGAGTATTTTAAATTAGTGGGAATTGATTTAAGCCAAAATACTTATGAAAATGGCTATCGCAGTGAAATTAATTTAGCAGCTTTGAACTGGTTGGGTATAGTAGCAGACTGCTTGCAACGCGGCTATGTGTTAACAATTGATTATGGCTACCCCGCACATCGTTATTATCACCCCAGACGAAATCAGGGAACTCTCCAATGCTACTACCAACATCGTCATCACGATCATCCTTATATCAATATAGGCAGACAAGATATCACCGCCCATGTTGACTTTACAGCCCTATCATCCTGGGGTGAAAGGTGCGGACTCAAAAAAGTTGGTTGGACGCAGCAAGGCTTATTTTTAATGGCATTGGGAATAGGTGAAAGATTAGCTGCACTCCCCTCTCAACAGCAACCAATATCACAATTGCTACAGCGACGGGAAGGATTACACCAATTAATTAATCCAGGGGGACTAGGCAATTTCGGTGTTTTGGTCCAAAGTCGGGGACTAACCTCACAACAAGCATCACAACCACTCCAGGGGTTAATTGCACCAGAGTAGAGATTAAGGGGAAAGATTAAAAATCTCTTTAACAATTCTGTATCAGTCTTGTTTGCACTAGCATAACAGAGATGACATTCAAATCACAAATCTACCTCAGAGAAATAATTATGACTGCTCATGATCTGTTAGTGCTAGTAACTCTATTGTCCCCCGGCATCTTACTTTCTGTGATCATTATGGTGACTTTTGCCGCTGGAGGCTAGGCGATTTTGGATTTTAGATTTTAGATTTTGGATTTTATTTATCTAAAATCTAAAATTCAGATCACAACTGACAACTGACCACTGACAACTGACAACTGACCACTAACCACTGACAACTGACAACTGACAACTGACCACTGACAACTGACAACTGACCACTGACAACTGACAACTGACCACTGACAACTGACAACTGACCACTAACCACTGACCACTGACAACTGACAACTGACCACTAACCACTGACAACTGACAACTGACAACTGACCACTGACCACTGACAACTGACAACTGACCACTGACAACTGACAACTGACAACTGACCACTGACTAAGGAACGTGAAACATGAAGGTGGCATTTCTGGGAACTGGATTGATGGGACTACCGATGGCTCAAAGGTTATTAGCAGCCAATATAGAGCTAATTGCCTATAATCGCACCCCAGAAAAATTAGAACCGCTACGGGCAGCAGGGGCGGAAATTGTGACAAAACCACGGGAAGCTATCCGCGCTGCTGACTGTATAGTCCTAATGCTTTCTAACGCCGCAGCTATTTATCATGTCTTACTGACAGATACCTCTTGGCATACTTTATCAGGACGTAGCATCATTCAAATGGGGACAATTACCCCCCTGGAAAGTCAAGAAATCAGAGATGCAGTAGTTGCGGCTGGAGGCGAATATATCGAAGCTCCTGTCCTGGGTAGTATTCCCGAAGCTAAAACTGGCAAATTAATCGTCATGGTAGGTGGAGAGGAGGAACAGTATCAACGTCATTTCCCACTCCTTCAACATTTTGGAGACCATCCTGTACACATAGGACCTGTGGGTACTGCTTCTACTCTCACCCTAGCACTCAATCAACTCATTGCTTCACTGACAACTAGCTTTGCTCTCAGTCTGGCTTTTATCCAGTTGCAAGGTATTGATGTTGATTTGTTTATGCAAATTCTGCGCGAAAGTAAACTTTATGCTCCCACCTTTGATCAAAATTTGCGCCGGATGTTAGATGGTAATTACAATCATGCTAATTTACCGACAAAACAACTGATCAAGGAAATAGATTTATTTATCTCTGAAGCTAAATCCTTGGGTTTGAATCTCAGTAGTATTGAGGGTGTAAGGCAGATCCTACACGCGACTATGAAAATGTCTTATCCAGAAGATGATTATTCATCGGTATTTCCAGCAATTCGGGAATGGGGTGAAGTCAGTGGGGGTTGAGGTAAGCTGTTACCCATCTAAATTTGATTATCTTCATCTGGTTAGATGTTGTGCTGCGGGCATTTTGCCCGCTAGAATCATACAAATTAAATACAGTGCAGGTTGATAGAGGAAGACCGACATTTTCGGGAATTAAATGTGCTTTTCCTATAATCCTTCCCACTAAAACGGGATATCATCAGGATCTGGTTCTGCTGTAACTCCTACAGGGGACGCAGTCTGCACCGGTGTGGGTTGGTATGTCCGTTGAGTGGCTGTTACCTGGGGTTCATTTTTTTCAGCAGGGGTTGATGGGGGATAGTTTGATTCATAATTCGTCGGGCTGTAGGTTGGTTGCGCTACGGGAGTTACTGCTGCGGGTGAACTGGTATAAGTACCTTGTCCGATGGCGTGAATCTTTTGCACTGTCAATTCTGCGCGTTTTTCCTTAAATCCTTCTGGGCGATCAATTGTATTCATACCTAAACGCCCTTCTATAATAACGCGATCGCCTTGATGATAACTTTGGTGAATCTCTTTTGCCAAATTTCCCCAACCTACGACTTTTAAAGGATGAGTTGGATCATCTGGTTTTGTTCCTGGCACATGAAC
>JBJUHT010000106.1:0-4102 GCA_046070105.1 Dolichospermum sp. | reverse complement strand
ACCTCATAACATCGGTAAGTGCTGTATCTTTAATCAATTTCTCCACGTTTTTCTTGTTCTTTTAGTTTGGTAAGCTCTAACTCTTTTTCCTTGTATTCCAAGGGATCTGGCTCCTGCCAATCCCCTTTGAAATCTTCTCCATGTCATTATGAGACTTCTCAATACCCTTTTTATTGTATCTTTACTAACTGTTATTCCCCATTCTTCCTTAATTTGTGCCAATACTTTTTTTAAATCTTTGGGATAGAGTTTTACCCATGACTTTATTTTTTGCTTCTGTTCTTCATTAAAAGTTGGTTTTCTTCCCCTTCCTGTTTGATTATATAATCCTAATAATCTTTTATCTTCCCAATCATTCATCCAGTTATATATTGTTCTCCTGCTGACTTGAAAAAAATCAATCAATTCAGAAATTGTCACTCCTTCATAGCTTAACAAAATACAATGCGCTCTTTGCCTCACTTGATAATGTCTACTTTGCTTGTATATTCTATGAAGTAATTTGGCGGTATCGAAAGTCAAATCCCTAATAAATCGCATTATTTATCCTAATTATTATTGTTAATAATATATTTTATCAATCTATGTTCCTAATGTGCAATTAATTTTGCATCAATACTTAATAGCAACAAACAAATTCTATAAAACCTATGCCTACTCAAATTAATGCTCCTCCTGCGGTTGATTATGCACCTCTGGAATTACAAGGGGAATTAATCGCTATGCAAGAATTAACAATTGAGGAATTATTAACTATTGCTCAAAATCAAATTCCAGAAAGTCAGCAAGAATTACATTTTCAACTGTTAGAAAAAAATCAAAATAATCAATTAAGTGAATCTGATAGGTTATTGTTGAAATCGTTGCGGGTGAGTGCTGATTATTTAATGTTAAAAAAAGCTTATGCCTATGCACTTTTAAAGTGGCAAGGGTTTTCTCTTCCAGATTTTGAGCAATTAGTATAATACCAGTGTCATCTATTTTACCAGTTTTTACATTTCTCGTTAACTCAAAATGAGCCGCCATATTATCATACTCAACACCAGCGTTAATAAAAGATTTAATCATTTCTAAACTGTGAGTTGTAGCAAATATTTGTACATTTAACTCCTTAGCTAATCTGTACAAAATAGTCCAAAAAGCAACTTGATTTGAGTGATGAATACCATTTTCTATCTCATCAATTAATATAATACTATTCTCATTATTCACAATCCTTAAAATAATATCCGCAATACGATTTATGGCATCACCAAACAAGGATAAAGGCAACCTTTTTTTCCCTTCTTTCTTTACCCAAATATTTCCTTCACCAATGGTCATTGTCTCTATACTAATAATAGAAGAGTCAATAATTTCAAAGATGCTGAGAAGTTCTTGATCTTTCTCTTTCAAACGAGCTTTATCAAACTCCTCAGCCAATTCTCTACTACCGACTCTTAAAAAGGAAGGGATAAAAAAAGTATCTTTAATGTCAGGAACTTTAATATCTCTAGCTATAATACCCTTAGAACTAGACATTAGTAAGGTTTCAAAAGCCTCTCCATTATTAATTCTTGTTTTTAGGTGCATTACAGATTTGACAGATTCACTTCCTGAGAAAAGACTAATAAGTTTCTCGTTATCATCATCATTATCCTGTTGATATGTGTCTTCTAAATTTTGCACAGATTCATCAACAAAATAATTTATTGTTTCTATAAAATAATCTCCTGTTTGATGGGTGGAAATACTAGCAGTTTTAATTGATGTCAGGTATAATAGTTTCAATATTTTATTTTCGTAGGTTTGGTTAAGCGAAGTGCAACCCAACGCAATTAAATTATCAAGATGTTGGGTTTCGTTCCTCAACCCAACCTACATAACTATATTAATTTGGAAATTTACAAAAAGTCTTCATGAAGAATATACTGATAAAAAGTTTCAAAATCATTCTTACAGATTTTTGTCGTACCTATTTTACTCTCAAACAAATAGACTCTATTTTTTCTGGTGCAGGTTTTACTAGAGATGAATCAGTAAATAATGTAAATGATATATATAGAGTGGATCTTATAGCTTTTTGGAAAAATAAAAGATTTGCTATTTTTATTGATGATATTAGTCATTTTGCCAGACTTGAAAAGAACAATCTGAAAGAATAATGGTTTCCAGATGAAAAACAATATTGTAATAATTTAGAGCAAGATAGAAAATTAATAAAACAAGGATGGAATGTAATTAGATTTGGTAATTGGGAGATCAAACAAAAAGAATCACTGGGTAAAATGATGATTGATTTACAAGAAATAATAGGGTTTTCTTAATTTTGGATAACAAAATTTTTTTCTTATTTTTCTTCGCTCCTTCGTGGTTCATTAAAAAAAGGGATAAACAAAACGCCTATCCCCGAATTATCAAGCCACAAAAATCTAACCCACTGCAAAATCAGTAAATTGTCTGATATGAGGCGCTCTAAAAGCTAAAACAATATCTGATTTCGGCACACCTAACTCAACTAATTGATGAGGAATTCCTTCTTCCGTAAAATCTCTTTCAATCCAAATTTTTCCATCTTTAATACTAATATGAATGGGAAACCAATAAATTCTTTTTTCATCTTTCCATCCTGTAACCAATAATAAATAAACATCCCTTTCGGTATCAAAAACAAGTTCGATATTTTCTGAATCTTCTACACATTCTTCCTGTGCATATTTTTGAATGAAATTTTTAACTATTTTTTGACACCACTCTATTTTATCATTGTTTCACATCAAATTTTATCCTACTCTCATTATTCTTTACTTAGACTAAACTCCTGTCCAAAAGTAGATGGAACAAGATAAAATAGATTGTTAGCAACAGCATAACGATAACGGAAAAATGAAACCCGAAACAAAAACCTTTGTTTCGGTATTGACAAATAATAAGGATTACGTATAATAGTACGTAATATCATATATTAAGTCAGCGTTTCTTGAAAACGCAGGTATCATGTCAATGGCAATTTTTAGCAATGCTTACTCAGATGAGTTAGTGACAGCTACTGAGTTGAATCGTCAACCTGGTAAGGTTTTAGACAAAGCTTATGAACACCCAATTACAATTACTAGAAATGACCAATCTTTTGCGCTGTTGCGTCGTGAGGATGTAGCTTATTTAGTGAAGGGGGTAACACAAAGTAAGGCTGTTTTTGAGGTGTTATCGGTAGCGTTTCGGTTGTTATTGGGTCAAAAAATAGGTTATGAGCATCCTTATGGTTGGTTGCGGGTTTTTGATGCGGATGAATTGCAAGATTTTATTAAAGAAGTGAGTGAGGCTTTTCGCTTAACTGATACTTCTAATGAGGCTTGGGATTTGATTGATGCTATTATTTATGAATGGAAAGAAAGTTCTATAGCTATTATTAGTCCTGATTTAGCAGCAGCTTTTAATGATGAAACTGATGAAATACCTTTAACATCACCTATTAATAAAAGTGGTGGTTGAATTATTTTATGTCAGATAATCCTGCTGAAGATGAGTTAATAGATAATGTAGAACCACCACAAGTAAAATTATCTGCACCTGCATTATCTCAAACGATTGGAATTTGGTTGGTAGTTGCTAAAAATAAAAGGGTTAATCGAGATTGGGAAGCATTAATGCAACGTTATCCAGAAAACTGCTGTCGTTGTTATGAAGATTTATGTAATGCACCAACAACTAGACAACCAAAGCGGGTTTTTCCTTTAAAGGGTAAAGTTTATCAAGGTGTTTGGGAGTATGAAGTTACAAGCGGTGATAGGGTATTTTATGTTCCTAATGAGGAGCAATTAAAGGTTGTTGTCTATTATGCGGGGAAACATCCTAAAAATGCTCCTGTACCATAATTTATATCTCACGCAAAGTCGAAATCTGCTGTAATTTTTGCTTTTTTGACATTACTTTATTTTATCATTATTTTACATTAATTTGTATCCTATTTTATAATGATTTCTGGGATAATACAATATTAATTGTAGTTCTGTTACTTTGGTTAAATAATTTTCTGTGTGTTTTGTTAATACTGTTTTGACTAATTCAGGATAATTTATTGTTTCTATAAAATAATCTCCTGTTTGATGGGTGGAAATACTAG
>JBJUHT010000105.1:0-3284 GCA_046070105.1 Dolichospermum sp. | reverse complement strand
CATTTGCCAATGTAGTGGTTGTACTATTAGCAGCGCGAGCGAAACTGGTGGGAGCAGCCAGAACTCCACCGGTGGAACTTAACAGGTCAATTCTATCAGTACCGATGGCAAAGTCAGTAATTCTGTCTGCTCCTGATACTGAAGATTGTCCAAATCGGAAGACAAAGATATCGCTTCCTACTCCTCCTGTGAGGATGTCTCTACCACCACCACCATTGAGGGTGTTATCGCCACTATTACCTATGATAGTGTTATTACCTGCATTACCAGTACCATTAATAGCAGTTGTTCCTGTTAAAGTCAGGTTTTCGATGTTGGGGAAAACCGTTAAATCAAAGGTGACAGATGATTGAACTGCATCTGTTCCCTCATTAGCATTTTCAGTAATGGTGTCAGTAGTAGTATCTACGACATAAACATCATTACCTAAACCACCAATCAAGGTATCAATGCCGTCACCACCATTGAGAGTATCGTTACCTAAACCACCAATTAAGGTATCTGTACCAGCACCACCGTTGAGGATGTTATTAGCACCGTTACCAGTAATAATGTTATTACCTGCGTTACCAGTACCGTTGATGGCTGCTGTTCCTGTTAAAGTCAGGTTTTCCACGTTAGCAAGTGCCGCAATCGTGTAAGTAACACTAGATTGAATGGTGTCTGTACCTGCGTTGGCACCTTCTGTAATGGTGTCAGTGGCGCTATCTACAACGTAAATATCATTGCCTAAACCACCAATTAAGGTATCTGTACCAGCACCACCATTGAGGGTGTTATTGCCACTATTACCAGTAATAACGTTATTACCTGCGTTACCAGTACCGTTAATGGCGGCTGTTCCTGTCAGTGTCAAATTTTCCACATTTGCGGGTAAAGTTGTGGTGACAGCGGCCGTGAGAGTATCGGTTATCGTCGTGGTAGCTGCCGTCTGCGTACCAAGAGCAGCATTAGTAGGGGAAGACAGAGTTAGAGTAAAGGTCTCATCTGCTTCATTAAGGGAATCATTGAGAATGGGAATGTTGAGGACTTGAGTAGTAACACCAGGGGCAAAGGTTAGAGTTCCAATGGTGGCGGTGTAATCCGATCCCGCGGTTGCTGTACCGTTAGCAGTAGCATAGTTAACGCTGACGGTTTGGTTGCTTGCTTGGGAAAGAGTGACGGTGTAGGAGGCGTTTTGAGGAGTGGTTAAACCTTCAACAACAGTCTGACTGCTGGGACTAAGATTAATCGTGGGTAAGTCATCATTAATAATGGTTCCAGTGACGGTGGGTGTTCCAGCTATGACATAACCAGCACCAGAAGCTAAAGAGAGGGCAACAGTTTCGTCCGCTTCAACGGTGGTGTCTGCTGTGGGGTCAACAATTAATGTTGTTGTCGCTGCACCCGCAGCGAAGGTAATGGTTCCGGTGCTAGATGTTAAAGTGGCTGCACCTGTTTGGGTGTAGTCTGTAGCGAAAGTAGCAGTTCCAGCAACGCCAAAGTTCACTGTTAAGGGATTGGTGGTGCTGCCGAGGCGGGTGAAAGTGTAGACTAAATTGGTTATTCCATCTTCGGTGACACTGCTTGGGGTAACGTTGAGGGTGACTAGAGTACTTGGACGATTGCCAAAGTTTATACCTGTGGCTGTTTGTCCGGCTGCCAAATTAATTTTATGGGTTCCCTTGTTCACAGGGATAATGGTGACTTTACTTGCTCCCGAACCGATACGATAAGTTCCATTAATGACGCGGTTAAGGCTGGCATAAACATCGTAATTTACAGGACCTTCTGCATCAGGTTGACCATTGAGTGCATAGAGGTAGGGTGTATTTAAGCTACCGACAGCGTTCGGGCTATTCCAAACAACCTGTCCGTTACTGATGACTAGCTCAACAGAATTAACATTATTAGCAAAATTGGTGATATTTGCTAAAGGATTTAAGGTAGTAGGGGTGTAGTCGTTGCCATAAACGGTTAAATTTTGGTTTAAAATTTGCAGTTCGGCATCATTACTTTGAGTAGAGGCATCTCCTTTATACCCATCATTAGTAGCTGAATCTCCAATGTTAAGTGTCCATCCTGTGGGTGATTTATCGTAGTTGACAATGAATTTGACTTGATCAAGTTGGGCTTGATAATTGACTTTGACTACTGTTTCCAAATAGCCATCACCATTGGAGTCAGTGGGAGAGGTAATTAGGCTGATATAGGGGTTGGGTGAACCTGTAATTGCGCCGGTTTTCAGGTCGATGGAATAGGGAGTGGTGGGATAGGTTTGTTCCCAGCCTGTTTGAGCAACTTCGCCGATGGTGTATTCTCCTGGTCCTAAGTTGCTGAAGGTATATTGACCATTAGCGTCGGTGACAGTAGAGAGTTCACCAGCATCAAATTGACCATTTTTGTTGCTATCGATGTAAATTGTCCAACCTGCTAGGGCTTGTTCCCCTGTGTCCCAAACTCCGTTGCTATTGATGTCGTTCCATTTACTACCTTTGATTCCTCCAAGTTTGATATTAGGTGGGCAAATGCTGGCCGCTCCACCACTACTAAAACCACTGGCATATCCAGTTAGGGGAATAGGATTAAAGCCTGCGCCAGTGGTCGTGTTAATTTGAATTTGTTGGTTATTGGCTGTGTAACCCAATAAATTTTGTCCATCATAGGCAAGACCGTAAATATTATTGAACCCTGTGGAACCAATTGAAGTGACAACACCCGCAGTGGAAACAGAATACAAGATGTCTCCCGTACCACTCAGTGAAGTTTCATAGAAACCTGTTCCATTCCAAACAATATCACCACTGCTAGAAACACCAGGAAGGGTTGCTTGGAGAGTAGCGGCACCAGTAGTCTTATTAATGGTATAAAAACCATTTCCACCAGTACCATACAAATTGCCTGTGTTATCAAAATCTAAGCCATTGATGAAAGCTCCAGCAGAACCAATAGATGTCCTTGTTCCAGTGGTGACATTAATTTTGTATAATACCCCACCGCTTGTGATTCCCCAGAGGGAAGAGCCATCATAAGCAATGTCAAAGAAATTGGGATTCAAGGTATCGTTTGGAATTGGGGTAAACAATCCGGTGAGGGTATTTACTCGTCCAATTTCCCCAGTTGTGTATGAATTTACAAAAGTATAGGCATTACAGGCCAAATTATTGCCAAAATTAATGCCAGTCAAATTTTCCCCTGCTGTCAAGTTTAGAGCATAGGGAATGGTGGGGAAGGTTTGTATCCAGCCTGTTTGATTCACCTCCAGAATGGCATATTCTCCTGGTCCTAAGTTGCTGAAGGTATAT
>JBJUHT010000104.1:0-4670 GCA_046070105.1 Dolichospermum sp. | reverse complement strand
CATTTGCCAATGTAGTGGTTGTACTATTAGCAGCGCGAGCGAAACTGGTGGGAGCAGCCAGAACTCCACCGGTGGAACTTAACAGGTCAATTCTATCAGTACCGATGGCAAAGTCAGTAATTCTGTCTGCTCCTGATACTGGGGATTGTCCAAATTGGAAGACAAAGATATCGCTTCCTACTCCTCCTGTGAGGATGTCGGCACCGGCACCACCATTGAGAGTATCGTTACCTAAACCACCATTGAGGGTGTTATTAGCACTGTTACCAGTAATGACATTATTAGCTGTATTACCAGTACCATTAATTGCAGCTGCTCCTGTTAAGGTCAGGTTTTCCACATTATTAGTTAAGGTGTAGGAAATAGATGCGTTGACTAAATCTGTTCCTGCGTTGAGAGATTCGGTAACAATGTCACCTACATGATTAACGGTATAAGTATCATTACCAGCAAGTCCGATTAAGGTATCTGCACCATTAGTACCAGTTAAAGTATCAGCGTTAGGGGTGCCAGTGAAGGGATCATCATTGGTAATTGTCCCTGTAACTTCACTCGTAGTACCAATAGTATAACCCGTTCCAGATGCTAGGGTTAAGATGACTGTTTCATCACTTTCTACTGTGGTATCAGCAGTGGGGTTAACTGTAACCGTAGCGGTGGATGACCCTGCGGCAAAGGTGACGGTTTTGGTGGTTCCTGCGGTGGCAATTCCTGTATAATCTGTTCCTGTTGTGGCAGTTCCGCCGACGGTGTAGTTGACGGTGAGGGCATTTGTTGTAACTCCCGTGCGGGTGAAGGTGTAGATGAGGTTTGGTGTGCCGTCTTCTGTAACTGTGTTGGGAGAAACTGCTAGGGTGATGGTGGGTGTTGGTGATAAAGGAACCAGGCGATCGTCATTAAATGGGTCAGCGAAGGATACCACCCCACTGGTTAATTGACTGCTCACACTACTGCTGTTCCCTCCCCCATTAGAGTTACCCCAGGTAACAACAGAGCCATCGCTTTTTAGTGCCGCAAAGGCACTATAAGTGGAGAATATCGGGGTGACGCCTGAAGTGAGACTGCTGCTCACGCTACTGCTGGTCCCTCCCCCATTAGAGTCACCCCAGGTAACAACAGAGCCATCGCTTTTTAGCGCCGCAAAGGCACTATAAGTGGAGAATATCTGGGTGACGCCGGATGCCAGCCTGCACTTTACACTACTGCTGTTCCCTCCCCCATTAGAGTTACCCCAGGTAACAACAGACCCATCACTCTTTAGCGCCGCAAAGGCTCTATAAGTAGAGAAAATCTGGGTGACGCCGGATGCCAGCCTGCTGCTTACACTACTGCTGTCCCCTCCTGAGCTGGAGGCGCTGGATCCCCCCCAAGTGACGACTGAGCCGTCGCTCTTCAACGCCGCAAAGGCATAATCAGTGGAGAAAATCTGAGTCACCCCACTGCTGAGGCGACTGGCTACCCCACTGCTGTCTCCTCCATACCCCCCCCAGGTAACTACGGAACCATCGCTTTTTAGTGCCGCAAAGGCACGCTCATTGGAGAATATCTGGGTGACTCCCGATACCAGCTGACTGCTCACCCCACCGCTATCGCCACCTGCCCAGGGTAACCCCCAGGTAACAACGGATCTATCGCTCTTTAGCGCCGCAAAGGCAGTTGCTGTGGAGAATATCTGGGTAACGCCAGATGTCAGCCTGCTGCTGACACTACTGCTGTCCCCTCCATAAGCTTCCCCCCCCCAGGTAACAACAGAACCATCGCTCTTTAGCGCTGCAAAGGCAGCACTAGCAGAGAATATCTGGGTAACGCCAGATGTCAGCCTGCTGCTGACACTAATGCTGTACCTCCGACCAACAATACTGCTGTTCCCTCCCCGATCAGAGGATCCCCAGGTAACAACAGAGCCATCACTCTTCAGAGCCGCAAATGCCGCGTCAGTGGAGACGATCTGAGTCACTCCACCGCTGAGGTGACTCGACACCCCACTGCTATCGCCACCGGATGAAGAATACCCCCAAGTGACCACCGATCCATCGCTCTTCAATGCCGCAAAGGCACTGCCAGTAGAGAAAATCTGAGTCACTCCACTGCTGAGGCGACTGGCCACCCCACTGCTATCGCCACCGGATGAAGAATACCCCCAAGTGACCACCGATCCATCGCTCTTCAACGCCGCAAAGGCAGAGCCATTACGAAACTCATGCCAAGTCCTGAACGATGAAGCGGATCTAATGGGAGTGCGGGTAACAGTTCCAGGGGAGACGTCGTTGTCCAAAATTGTCCCAGTTACCGCACTGGTAGTACCCACCGAGTATCCCGTCCCTGCTGCAAGGGTTAGCGCCACGGTTTCATTGCCATCGCTGACAGCATCAGCACTGGGGTCTAGGGTAAGGATGGCGACATTGGATCCCGCTGCAAAGGTAACGCTTCCTGTAGAACTGCCAAAGGTGGAGGCTCCTCGTTGCACGTAGTCGCTATTGAAGGTGGCGCTACCACTGACGGTGTAGTTAACGGTGAGGGCGTTTGTGGTATTACCAGTACGGACGAAGGTATAGAATAGGTTTTGAGGTCCATCCTCGGTGACTGTGCTAGGAGAGGTGAGGGCTAGGGTGATACCATCGTCATTGGTGATCGTCCCAGTGACTGCATTGGTAGTGCCGATAATATAGTCTGTTCCAGAAACCAGGGTGAGGGCAATGGTTTCATCACTTTCTACCGTGGTGTCAGCCGTGGGGTCAATTGTGACGGTGGCGATGGATGAGTTAGCAGCAAAGGTGACGGTTTTGGTAGTACCGATGGTAGAAATACCTGTGTAGTCTGCACCCAGGGTGGCAGTGCCGCCAATGATGTAGTTGACGGTTAGAGGATTGGAGTTATCAGCAGTGCGAGTAAAGGTATAGACCAGATTTGTAGCGCCATCTTCGCTAATACTGGTGGGATTTACAGCTAATGTAATGTTGGGAGTTGTGTCTGGAACCAGGCGATCGTCATTAAACGGGTCTGCGAAGGCGACCACCCCACTACTTAGTTGATTGGACACCTCACAACTGTCCCCTCCCCAACTGGACGACCCCCAGATAACAACAGACCCATCGCTCTTTAACGCCGCAAAGGCATAATCAGTGGAGAAAATCTGGGTGACACCCGATGCCAGCCTGCTGCTTACCCCACTGCTGTCCCCTCCAGACCAGGAGTCACCCCAGGTAACAACAGACCCATCGCTCTTAAACGCTGCAAAGGCATAATCAGTAGAGAAAATCTGTGTGACACCTGATGCAAGCTGACTTCTCACACTCCGGCTGACCCCTCCATAAACGGAACTACCCCAGCTAACAACAGACCCATCACTCTTTAACGCCGCAAAGGCACTATCATTGGAGAAAATCTGGGTGACACCCGATGCCAGCCTGCTGCTTACCCCACTACTGTCCCCTCCAGACCAGGATTCCCCCCAGGTAACAACAGACCCATTGCTCTTTAACGCCGCAAAGGCTCGCTGAGTCGAGAAAATCTGGGTGACACCTGATGCCAGCTGACTGCTCACACTACTGCTGACCCCTCCATAAACTGAACTTCCCCAGGTAACGACAGAACCATTGCTCTTTAGCGCTGCAAAGGCATTTCCATTGGAAAAGATCTGGGTGACACTCATCTGACTGCCCACATCACTGCTATTCCCCCAGTATCCCCAGGTAACAACAGACCCATCGCTCCTTAGCGCTGCAAAGGCAGTACCAGTAGAGAAAATCTGGGTGACACCTGATGCCAGCTGATTGGTCACACGACTGCTGTCCCCCCCATAGCTGTATGCCCCCCAAGTAACAACAGACCCATCGCTCTTTAACGCTGCAAACGCTGATTCTGTGGAGAATATCTGGATGACCCCAGAAGTCAATCGGCTGGCTACAGTGCTACTGTTTCCGCCATAGGAAGAAGATCCCCAAGTGACGACGGAGCCGTCGCTCTTCAATGCCGCAAAGGCACGCTCAGTGGAGAAAATCTGAGTCACACCACCCCTGATGCGACTGACCACCCCACTACTATCGCCGCCATAGGAAGAAGATCCCCAAGTGACGACGGAGCCGTCGTTCTTCAATGCCGCAAAGGCACCGCTATTACGAACTTCATGCCGAGTTCTGCCCGGAGATGCGGGGGCAATGGGGGTGCGGGTGACTGTTTCAGGGGATACATCGTTATCCAAAATGGTGCCAGTCACCGCACTACTACTACCTATTGCATATCCCGTCCCCGCTGCCAAGGTCAACGCCACCGTTTCATTACCATCACTGACGGCATCTGAACTGGGATCTAGGGTGAGAATGGCTACACTAGACCCTGCTGCAAAGGTAACGCTACCCGTAGAACTGCCAAAGCTGGTGGCACCGCGTTGCACATAGTCGCCGTTGAAGGTGGCAGTTCCACTTACGTTGAAGTTGACAGTTAGAGAATTGGTGGTATCCCCGGTGCGGCTAAATACATAAAATAGGTTTTGTGGTCCATCTTCTGTAACCGTGCTGGGTGAGGTGAGGGATAAACTCACTGTGGGGTTGTTATACTCTACCTCTAGGTTTTGACCATTTACCTCTAGCCAACCGCCATCATCTTCGGTCTTCAATTCCGCTAATACCCCAGGGGATAACACCTCACCCTGCACTAATGCCGCAAAAATC
>JBJUHT010000103.1:0-17989 GCA_046070105.1 Dolichospermum sp. | reverse complement strand
TATGTCGTTGCGATTTACAGCAGATTCCTTTGTTCTGAAGGACATCATAGCCACCTCCCTGCTTGCGGGGAGGGGGTTGGGGGTGGGGTGATCTTGTACCTCATAACATCGGTAAGTGCTGTAGATACATCACTAGGAGATGATTGACTGGTTAAATAATTAACAAATTCTTCTATTTTTTGAAGACATTCTGCATCTAAATGTGTTTTATCAACTTCATTCTTTGATGTAGGTACGATGAGAGAGCGATCGCATTTTGGTTGTGGTTTTGTAAGTGCGATCGC
This sequence comes from Dolichospermum sp., assembly GCA_046070105.1. Lineage (GTDB taxonomy): Bacteria > Cyanobacteriota > Cyanobacteriia > Cyanobacteriales > Nostocaceae > Dolichospermum. The sequence continues at coordinate 17,705 of JBJUHT010000103.1, read as the reverse complement.
TGTCCTTCTAGTATAATGTAAGTTTTATCAATTATCTTATATGGGTAAAAGTCATTTTAAAAAAGCAATATCATGATTAGAATCTCGTATTGCTGAACACAAGGAAAAAATTAGGCTAGAATTAGAGAAAGAATTTCCAGACCAGGGTTTAATTAACCATTGGAAAAAGGAAATTAAAGCTTTTGAACAAGGAATAAAACAAGTGTTAAAAAGATTGGGGAAAAACTCATGAAACTCGCAAATCAAAAAATCAGCAGTGAAAATTCTACATTTAATCAGCTACTAATGGAATTAAAGGAAGAATGTCAAAATGTTCTTTCTCTAGTTAATCAATTACAACTTTCTGAGTTAAGCTATCGCCAAAAGGGTAAAATACTCTCAGAATTATTAGTAGCATCAATTCATTTACATTCCCATTGTGATGAAGATTGGCAAAATTTGATTTCTGATGAGTTGGAAAATATAGCAGATGATTAGTATATGAAATCTTATGGATATAAAGCATGATAGAATTATACCCTCCAAATCTTTGCTAAAATAATATCACCCACCCATTAAACTTTAAACTAAACTAGACTTACACAATTATGTTAACATCTGCAATTAACAATGAAAATGCAAACGCTATCCAATTAATCAAAGAATGTGCAGTCATAAGCGATCGCTCTCATTGGGGTCGTATCCGTGTTTCTGGTGATGATAGAATACGTTTTTTACACAATCAAAGCACAAATAATTTTCAAGTCCTCAAACCGGGTCAAGGCTGCGATACTGTTATGGTGACATCTACAGCCAGAACCATTGATTTAGTCACTAGCTATGTATTAGATGATGCTGTTTTACTCTTAGTTTCTCCTAACCGTCGTCAGCTACTTATGCAATGGTTAGATCGTTATATCTTCTTTGCAGATCAGGTGAAATTAACCGATATCACCGCAGAAACCGCGACTTTTAGCCTTATTGGACCCCAAAGTCATGGTATTATGGAAAAATTGGGTGCTGGTGATTTAATTGGTCAACCAGATGGTAATTCTATCTCAGTAGATGGAGTAATATGTGCAGTTGGCAGCGGTTTAGCTATACCGGGATATACTCTAATTTTACCAGTCACAAATAAAGAAATGCTCAAAAATAAAATCCTGAGCAATGGCGTTGGAGAATTGAGCGATCATCAGTGGGAAATGTTACGAATAATACAAGGTCGTCCTGCGCCAGATGCGGAAATTACGGATGATTATAACCCTTTAGAAGTCGGTTTATGGCAAACAATCTCTCTCAATAAAGGTTGTTATATCGGACAGGAAACCATTGCCAGATTGAACACATACAAAGGTGTAAAACAATACCTCTGGGGCATTAATCTTCATGGTGCGGCTGAACCAGGAACAATCATCACCATTGGCGAAGAAAAAGTAGGTAAACTTACCAGCTATACAACCACCGCTAATGGTCATTTTGGACTAGGTTACATCAAAAGTAAATTTGGTGGAGTCGGTTTAAAAGTGCAAATTGGGACAACAGACGGAGAAATAGTAGCTATTCCCTTTGTTTCTCATGAATATCCCCTGAATAAAGGGTAATTAACCAGCTTCCCTGTTGTAATTTATACTTAAATGCGGGCAAACTGCCCGCTATAATTTATACTCGAAGTAGTTACAAACGCGGAAATTCTAATTAATCATCAGTCCTTTACTTATTAACCATTCACTATTAAATATCCGTGATTGATACCGAGAACCACTGTCACACAAGATAGTCACAATAGTATGTCCAGGTCCCAATTGTTTAGCTAAAGCCACAGCCGCAGCCACATTAATTCCTGTTGAACCACCCATAAATAAACCATCTTTTCTTAAAAGTTGATAAACCACACGCAAGGCTTCTAAATCATCAATTTGGATAGCATCATCAATAGGAGCGCCTTCCATATTCGCTGTAATTCTGCTATTACCAATACCTTCAGTAATGGAATTACCTTCTATTTTGATTTCCCCGGTTTTGATATAACTGTATAGTCCACTACCCAAGGGGTCAGCTACCACACATTTAACGCCAGGGTTTTGCTCTTTTAAGTACATGGCGACACCCGCATAAGTACCACCAGTACCAGTAGCCGCCACCCAACCGTCTACTTGACCATTTGTCTGTAGCCAAATTTCTCTACCTGTGGTTTGATAATGAGCTAAACGGTTAGCTAAATTATCAAACTGATTAGCCCATAAGGCGTTTTCCATTGCTGCGGCAATTCTACCAGATAGTTTGACATAATTATTGGCATCTTTGTAGGGTACAGCAGGAACGGTACGAACTTCCGCACCCAAGGTAGTTAAAGCATCTATTTTCTCTTGAGATTGGGTGTTGGGAATAATAATCAAACATTTGTAACCTTTGACATTGCAGATATGGGCCAGTCCAATTCCAGTATTTCCCGCAGTTCCTTCGACTACTGTACCACCAGGTTTAAGCAGTCCTTTTTTTTCTGCATCTTCGATAATGTAAAGTGCGGCCCGATCTTTTACAGAACCACCGGGGTTGAGAAATTCGGCTTTGGCTAAGATATCACAACCTGTTTCTTCACTAAAACTGTTTAAACGAATTAGTGGTGTATTCCCAATTGTACCGACAAATCCATTTTTGATATCCATGTTGAATTTACTTGATTTCTTGCCAATTAAATTTTGACATTGATTGGGTGAGAGTTGGGAACTTATATCTGATACAAAAAGCTAACTAAATGCCAAGGATGCACAACTTTGGAAATAATAATCTTAGTAATTCAAAACTCTATATATATGGGCGCACGATTTCCCACCAATAACATCATCATAGCCGAAACTCAAAACGCTGTCAAGTCCCTTGGCTGAAATTACCAAAACTCGTGAAATTATTGATATTATTCTCAATATTCATGAGAATGAACCCCTGTTTATTGAGAAAGTTCTTTTTTTTCAAAATCTTATATAAATAACTTATATCCCTACAACAAAATATGGGAATTATTTAATCAATGTTGTAATTTAAGAAGAGACTTGCAAATAAAAAAGTCCCAAATTTAGATAAAAACCTCTATATTTCTGTTTTCTTTGCGTCCTCTGCGGCTTGGGCGAGAGCAAAAAACCACTATCATAATCTTTTGAATCGTAACGTATCAAATCAAGACTCGTTGTAGCTTAAAAAAACAAAAAAGATAATAATTGACAAAAATATTTATAAAAGACAAGATATTGTTACAATATTTAACAACGTTGATTTAACTGGTGGCTTCTTCATGATGGTTAAGACACTTCCCCCTAGTTCTCGAACAATTCAGGAGGACAGTCGCGGAGGCGAATTGTCCGTAATTGAAGTCATAGCGGAAAAAAGTGCAGAGACTTTAGTAATCAAGTCAGCGGAAGTCTCCAGACAGCCGAGACATAAGCCGCGAGTGACAACAGGATCTGAACCAGAGACAGTGCTGTATGATCCTGTGGAAATACAAGAACAATATCGTGGACGATTTCTGCAAGTTTTAGGGCGGATTTTGACGGTTCTTAAACCAACAATTTCCTTTGCATTTGGCTTATGGTGGGATAAGCAATGGGGAATTTTGGTAAAAAATGAACAACGTCGCGCCATTCAACTGAGAAAATTATTAACAAAACTCGGTCCGGCTTACATTAAAATCGGTCAGGCTTTATCTACTAGGCCAGATTTAGTCCCACCAGTTTACTTAGAAGAATTAACTAAACTGCAAGATCAATTACCGGCTTTTCCTAATGAAATAGCTTACCAATTTATAGAAGAAGAACTAGGAGCGCCACCGACGGAAATTTATGCAGAATTATCTGCTCAACCCATTGCGGCTGCTTCCTTGGGACAGGTATATAAAGGAAAATTGAAAACTGGGGAAGAGGTAGCGATTAAAGTTCAGCGTCCAGATTTACGGGAACGAATTACTATAGATTTGTATATTTTACGAAATCTGGCTGGTTGGGTACAGCGCAAAGTCAAACGGGTACGTAGTGATTTAGTGGGGATTTTGGATGAATTAGGCGATCGCATTTTTGAAGAAATGGATTATATTCATGAAGGGGAAAATGCGGAACGATTTTTTGAATTATATGGTACCATGAAGGATATTTATGTACCAAAAATTTACTGGGAATACACCAACCGTCGGGTTTTAACGATGGAATGGATTAATGGTTTAAAATTAACTCAACCAGAAAAAATTGCGGCTTTAGGAATCAATGCGCGGTATTTAATTGAAATTGGTGTCCAGTGTTCCTTGCGTCAATTATTAGAACATGGATTTTTCCATGCTGACCCCCACCCAGGTAACTTGTTAGCTACCATGGATGGTAAATTAGCTTATCTTGATTTTGGGATGATGAGCGAAGTTAAACCAGCCCAACGTTATGGTTTAATTGAGGCAATTGTTCACGTCGTTAACCGAGAATTTGATAGTTTAGCAAAAGACTATGTAAAGCTAGAATTTCTGACTCCAGAAACGGACCTTACCCCTATTGTTCCGGCTTTTGCTAAGGTATTTGCTAATGCGGAAGGTGCAAGTGTAGCGGATTTGAATATTAAAAGTATTACCGATGATTTATCGGCTTTAATGTATGAATATCCTTTCCGTGTTCCACCTTATTACGCTTTAATTATTCGTTCTCTTGTCACTTTAGAAGGAATTGCAATTTATATAGATCCCAACTTCAAAGTTCTCAGCGAAGCCTATCCTTATGTTGCTAAACGGTTATTAACAGACCCCGCAGATGAATTAAGAACATCATTAAAAGAGTTACTTTTTAAAGATGGTAAATTCCGCTGGAATCGTTTGGAAAACTTGTTAAAAAATGCCCGCAGTAACCAAGAATATGATCTTAATTTAGTCCTCAACCAAGGAGTAGAATTTCTTTCTTCAGAACGCGGTTCATTTATTCGTGATAGATTAGTTGATGAATTTTTCAATAGTGTAGATGCTGTTAGTAAAAATGCCTTACATAACTTCACCTATATACTCCGAGAAAGGGTAGGATTAACAGCAGTAAATCAAATTCCATCAGCTACAGTTGAACAACAACAAACCTTAGAATATATTAAACGTATTGCTGGTGTTCTGCGAGAAACTAAGGGTTTTGATGCTAATAAAATAGCCCCGCAATTAGTGCAAATCATTGTTAACCCAGGAGTGCAACGTTTAGGACAACAAATTGCTATTCGAGTCACTCAAAAAGCTGTAACTCGGATAATTCGGGAATTATTAGCACCTGAATAATATCTAAATTGTGATTTTTCTACTGGAGACTATTTGCAATAATAATGATTTGGATGAGTTAAATTAATCTTAGTTTACCTTATCCATATTTCCCCTTTCTATTTGATTTAATATTAATGGTCTAGAAAGGAAGAATATTCCCAAAAATGTAAATTAATATTCCTCCCTGCAACGACAACTGCGGCCGCAAAATCATCTTTTAGTGTTAATTCTCTTAAATTCCAATCTCCTGATAGAAGTAATTTACTTGGTTGATTTTTTGTTTTTGTTAAAGATATTTTAATTTCTTCTAATTTTACTAAACCATCTCCTGTAGCTTTTAAATAAGCTTCTTTGCAAGTCCAATAACGGAAAAATATTTGTTTTTGCTCTTCAGAAGAAACTAACCGCAGATGTTCATATTCTTCAGGAGAAAAAAACCGTTTGGCCAGACTTTCTAAATCTGACATAGCGCGAATACATTCTATATCTACACCAATATCTTGATAACTTACACCACACAAAGCTGTATCTTGGGAATGGGATAAATTAAAGAATAATCTGTGACTGGCAAATTTAGCCGCTAAAAAAGGCTTACCACGGGGTTGATATTCAAATTCCACTTGTTTGGGGTCAATAGCTAAATATCGCCCTAAAATGGCGCGGAGAGTGCCACGTCCAGTGATAAATCTTTGCCGATGTTCGGGAAAATAAAACCTTTCAGCACGGGTAATTTCATCACTAGATAAAGTTTCCCAAAAAGCTTGTAATTGTGACTCTGATTGATTCAAATTAATGCACCAAAGATGCACATCATTTAATGACAAATTTAAGTTTTCGGGTGCGGTTAGCCAATTATAATTAAACACAAATTAAACTCAGTTACAGGGAACAAAATTTCAAATCTGGTGGCTAGAGGTTTTGGAGAAATTACAGCGATTTTCGGGTAAATGAACCGCATTTTATATCTCACGCAAAGGCGCGAAGACGCAAAGGAAGAAAGGAATAGAAAAATTAGCGTGTGGTACAAATACATGGAAACTGCTGTAATTATCGCCATAACATAAATTTATCATAAATTTTAAAGCGATTGAAAGGAAAGAATCAGATAGCGTAATAATCCTAAATTACTCACTAATTCAACATCAGCAGTGGATTTTCTGTCAATTTCACCGCCCATTTGCTCAAATATGCGTTTGACAATGGGATAAGTTGGTAGTGTGTTTACTGTAATATCTTCTTCTTTAGGTGTACTAAATCCGGTTTTTTGGGCAAGTTTTCGGTAATCATTCAGAGTAAAACGACTGTCCACTCTACCATAGGTTTCTCCCACAGGTGACTTAATTACTTGTCCTACCAAGTTCATCAAGTGATAAGCTAGGGGAATGGGGACAAAATCAGATAATGCTAGTCTACCACCCGGTTTTAAAACTCGCTTTGCTTCTTGGAAAAAACGTTCCCGGCTGGGAAAATGAAAAATACACTCCACTGCTAGTACCACATCAAAGGAAGCGTCTTCAAAAGGAATTTGACAGGCATCACCTTGTATAAATTCGATTTTATTATAATTAGATGCTTTTACTTCCGATCTAGCACGTATTAATTGGCGTTCATCAATATTTAAACCCACTAGTGTTGTATTAGTAATACGCTCATTGAGACTGGCAATAGTTCCACCAAAGCCACACCCAACATCTAACAATTTATCGCCATCTTTAATCGTTGCTGCATCACATACTCGCTGACACAGATTTTCGGCTGCTGCAACGAAATCTGATACTGAACCATCGGCTTTTTTCGGATTTTCCCAGTAACCCCAATGAACGTGTCTACCAAAGGCTTGCATTGTCTCGGTATCACCCTGGCGGAACTTTTCCAGAAGTTTATCAAAATAGGGAAGATATATACTATTGGACATGACTATATACGGCTCAGTTAATAAAGGAGGGTAAAATTTTGTAACCAATTATAATATATGTGGTAACATCTAACTGCATTTAGTCACGCCAACAATAGATTAGGATGAGTTGTGATTTTCTAAATCTAAAGTTGATCTTCAAAAGAGTAGCCATTGTCCCATCACAGATCCTAAATAGGTTCTATATTAGATTTAACATATTTTTTATAATTAAGATGATAGTCTTTTTATATCAAGGAAAACAAAAGTTTATGTTTGCTTGATGATCTCAAAAGTCCCTCAACTTTCTACCAGAATTAGCACAGCGAACTTTTGGTAGTGGGGGGGGATGTCAATTATCCTTAAACAAAGTAGTTATAATTTTTAGGAATGCCGAGGATTCTTGTCATAGATGATGACCTAGCGATTTCAGAACTTGTTGCCGTCAACTTGGAAATGGCAGGCTACGATGTTAGTCAAGCCGAAGATGGTGTCAAAGGTCAAGCACTGGCTCTCCAGCTACAACCGGACTTAATTATGCTTGATCTGATGTTACCCAAAGTAGATGGGTTTACAGTTTGTCAACGCTTACGTCGGGATGAACGCACTGCTGAGATTCCAATATTGATGTTGACTGCTTTAAGCCAAACTCAAAATAAGGTAGAAGGGTTTAATGCTGGTGCAGATGACTACCTTACCAAACCCTTTGAGGTAGAGGAATTATTAGCACGGATACGGGCTTTATTGCGACGCACTGACAGAATTCCCCAAGCAGCAAAACATAGTGAAATTCTCAACTATGGATCTCTTACCCTTGTTCCCGAAAGATTCGAGGCTATCTGGTTCAAAACAACAGTGAAATTGACTCATTTAGAATTTGAGTTACTCCACTGTTTGCTACAACGTCACGGACAAACCGTTTCCCCCAGTGAAATCCTCAGAGAAGTTTGGGGTTATGATCCTGATGATGACATTGAGACTATTCGCGTACATATTCGTCATTTGAGAACCAAACTCGAACCCGATCCTCGTCATCCACGCTACATTAAAACCGTCTATGGGGCTGGATATTGTTTAGAATTACCTAGTGTATCCTCTGAAATTGAGGAGACAATGGTTACAATTCCTGAATAAAATCTAGTTAAATATCATGATCTCAGATCCCTGATTTATCTAAGATATTCAGGGATTTCTATTGTGGATTTTGAAAAAAAAATTTTGTCAGTTCCCCTAGAATTAGAAATTTAATATCAAAAACTATGATATAATAAATAGTTCTCTAAAACAGTGCTGGGTGAAGAACGTAGAGACAAAACTCAGCACACCTACACACTCAGCACCCAAGAACTCTAGTTTATGTCATTGCCAATTGTTGCAATTATCGGCCGACCTAATGTGGGCAAATCTACCTTTGTAAATCGTCTTGCTGGAGATCAAACAGCAATAGTTCACGATGAACCAGGTGTAACACGCGATCGCACCTATCGTCCAGCATTTTGGAATGATCGAGAATTTGTCGTAGTGGACACAGGCGGCTTAGTTTTTAATGATGACACCGAATTTATCCCTTTAATTCGCCAACAGGCTTTAACGGCTCTAGCAGAAGCCTCTGCGGCGATTTTAGTAGTTGATGGGCAAGCCGGTCTAATGCCCGCAGATGAAGAAATTTCCGAATGGTTACGTCAGCAACCAGTACCCGTATTATTGGCAGTGAATAAATGCGAGTCTCCTGACCAGGGAATCATTCAAGCGGCTGAATTTTGGGAACTGGGACTAGGTGAACCTTTCCCCATTTCCGCTATTCATGGTAGTGGTACGGGGGAAATTCTCGATGAGTTAATGAATCACATTCCTTATACAACAGAAGTAGAGGAAAATCCAGAAACTAAAGTTGCTATTATCGGCCGTCCAAATGTGGGTAAATCCAGTTTACTTAATGCCTTTGTCGGTGAAAATAGAGCTATTGTCAGTCCGATTTCTGGAACAACTAGAGATACAATTGATACTGTAGTTCAGCGAGGTGGACAAAGCTACAGGTTAATTGATACCGCTGGTATTCGCAAAAAGAAACATATAGAATACGGGACGGAATTTTTCAGTATTAACCGCGCTTTCAAAGCTATTCGTCGGGCTGATGTGGTTTTATTAGTGATTGATGCCATAGACGGTGTAACGGAACAAGATCAAAAATTAGCCGGGCGCGTTTTAGAAGAAGGCCGCGCTTGTGTGATTGTTGTTAACAAGTGGGATGCTATCGAAAAAGACTCTTACACCATTTATGATTATGAAAAAGATTTAGAATCACGCTTACATTTTACTGAATGGGCAAATACTATTTTTGTGAGTGCAGTTACGGGATTAAGAGTAGAAAAGATTTTAGAATTGGTGAATGAAGCCGCTGAATCACATAAACGGCGTGTCAGTACATCAGTAATTAATGAAGTGCTAGAAGATGCTATTAGTTGGCATTCACCACCGACTTCCCGTGGCGGTCGTCAGGGTAAAATATATTACGGAACTCAGGTAAGTAGTCAGCCTCCTGCGATTGCTTTGTTTGTCAATGATGCTACACGATTTAATGAGAATTATCGCCGTTACATCGAAGGACAATTCCGTAAACAGTTGGGCTTTCAAGGGACACCCATTCGTCTATTTTGGCGCAGTAAGAAAGTTCGAGACATGGAAATTGGTGGTCCAAATCGAGCTACTCGTGTAAAATAAAGAACTATTGTCAGTTGGTCATCTTCCTGGAATTGATACCCTTGACAACTGACAAATGATAACTGAACAATGACAAAAATATGGACTTACTGCGATCGCTACCCATCGGACTTTACTTAGAAGAACCGCAAACTTGGTTACACAAGCTCGACCCGCGAGTTAAGTTAATTTGGTTATTGAGCTTTCTCAGTAGCTATGTTTTCGCTAATAATTATTGGCGGGTATTACTGGTATTACTGCTAATTATTTTGACTTTGTTGGCTAAAATTCCGTTGAGAGTATGGCGACAACAAATGGGCTGGCTGCTGGTATTATCACTTATGGTATTAGCTATTGGTGCAATTAGTCCCGATGGATTAGGTATGAATTATCAGTCCCGTTTACCTAGAAATGAACAAATTATCACCCAAGCAAGCACTGATAAAAAAAACCAAATTACCCCGAAAATAGCAGATAATAATCAACAATATAGCTATGTGTTATTTCACCGGGGATTTGTGAAAATTAGTCGCCGTTCTTGGGATTTAGCAATTAGTTTGAGTACAATAGTTTTTACATTAATCTACAGCACTAATTTATATTTGCTCACAACTTCACCAGAAGAAATCACTTCAGGAATGGAAAGTTTAATGCAGCCTTTAAGAAGATTAAATATTCCAGTAACAGAAATCACCCTCACTCTAACTTTATCCTTGCGATTTATTCCCTTGGTTTTAGAAGAAATCCAAAACTTAGTTCGTTCCGTGATGACTAGGGCAATTAATTGGAAAAAGTTAGGATTAAAAGGGGGAGCAAAAGTTTGGTTAATTGTGACTGAGAGACTATTAAAAAACCTGCTGTTGCGGGCTGAACAAATGGCAAATGCGATGATGGTTAGGGGTTTTACTAGTCCTAATGAACATCAGGTTAAATGGCAAGAATTAACCTTAAAAATAGCCGATTGGTTAGCGATCGCCTCTTTAATGATATTTTGGGTAATGAGGATAGCCTTGGGTGCGGATGTTTCTTAAGAGAGACTATTTTTGACAGTTCAGGACATACAGCAATTTCTGGTGTTATGAGGTACACCACGGGCGGGGAAGATGCCCACCCCACAAGAGTTTTATTATGAAAATTTGTACCTCATAGCAATGGATTCTGCAATGGAGAATAGGAGACTCGAACCCCTGACCTCTGCGGTGCGATCGCAGCACTCTACCAACTGAGCTAATTCCCCTTATTCGTGCTTATGAGTTCTTATCTCTAAGATACACACCCTATTCTAACATTCAGAAACAACAAATTGCCGATCTTTTTCTAAAAAAACTTCCTGTACTTGCTGTAAATCCAAATCAATCAAATTATCAACTGTCCAATTAGCTTGACGTTGCAACATATGGAACGGGTAAGTATTTGCTACACCTACCACCTGCATTTGGGCTTTTTTGGCTGCTTGAATGCCTGTTGGGGTATGTTCAATCACTAAACACTCATGAGGCTGTAGATTTAATTCTGGATATACTTGATTCATTCTTTCTACTGCTAACAAATATCCTTCTGGGTTAGGCTTATGACTGTTGATATCATCCCCTGATACAATCACGGAGAAGTATTCAGCTAATTTAGCAGATGTCAACACCGCTGCTACTTCTAAAGATAAAGTATCACTGACTAACCCTAATTTGAGATCACGGTCACGAATTTGAAAAATCACGTCTTCAATTCCGGGATACAAAGGCAATTTTTCCAGTTTTTCTAATTCTAGAATATAACTTTGAGCTTTGCGGGTAAGTAATTGAGTCATATAAACTGCTGTCACTACCCGACCACGATTTTTGAGTAGGTTTTGCAAGTAAGCGCGATGGCCGAAGCCTAAAAAAGCTTGACGTTCTTGTACTCGTTGAACTTGGAGATTTTCCCCCAGAAGAATCTCATCTATTAGTTGAATATGGATTAGTCTATCTTTAATGATGACACCATTAAAATCAAATAAAACCGCTTTAAAACTCATGGTGCTAACTCCTAACTACAAAGGGGAATTATGTTATACATTTTCTTGCTAATAATTACTGATTGAAAGATGACTGAGTACAGAATCTAGAATCTACAAGAGTTATGGCCATTGGTAAAATGCGATGTTCCTGCACTTGAATTCTAGCGTGTAGAGTTGCTGGTGTATCCTCTGGAAGGACAGGAACAGCCGCTTGGATTAAAATCTCGCCACTGTCCACTTCCAAAGAAACAAGATGTACAGTACAGCCAGTAATTTTCACTCCAGCAGCTAAAGCCTGTTCTACAGCTTGTACACCCTTAAAACTCGGTAATAAACTGGGATGAATATTGATCATCCGCTGGGGGAAAGCATCAATTAACACTTGTGTAACTAATCGCATCCATCCGGCCATAATCACGAATTTCACATCATATTGCTGCAATATTTGCACTATTTTACTATCAAACTTTTCCCGACTTTTATAATCACGATGATTCAATAGTACAGATTCTACACCCCATTTTTCAGCCCTGATTGCTGCTTTAGCATCAGGATTATTGTAAATTAAAACTTGAATTTTGGCGTTAATTTTACCATCAGCAATAGCTTGGGCAATTACTTCAAAATTACTACCATTTCCTGAAGCCATAATTCCTATTTTCAAAGGCTGATCAGATGAGAATTGGTAATTATAAATATCAGGAGAAATCAGACTGGAATGATTATTTATTGTCAAATCGTAGGTCATATAGAAATCCTTAATAACTTTTATTTTGTCCTGGGCTACCTATTATCAATCTTAATCTACTAATTCTTAAAACTCTCTGCGTAAGAAGATAAGAATAGCAAATGCTAATAACATAAAGCTGTAAATTAAACCATAAACTCCATGGCTAATTAATGTGATTGTGTCGGGTAGTGCTTGTAAACCGTAAACGGCATCATTTTTCAGGTCCAATCTGGACAAATCTGGTAATATCAGATATAAACTTTGGGTAATGCGTTCCATAGTAGGATTACTACTTAATTTACCTAATGCCAACAAATCTTGAGTAATATTTCCCATTAAATATACTGCAAAAGTTAGGGCGGTGGCGATCAGGGAACTGGTAAAAACTCCTAAAGTAATAGCTACAGCAGTAATTAAACATAATTGCAAAAACATAAATAATGTAGCCAGAAAAATACTGGTCATTGGATAGGATATTTTGCCAATTTGCAAAAATCCTAAATAAATCATTGTCATGATGACAACTAAAAAAGCTATAACTGCTGATAGTCCTAAATATTTACTAGCAATAAATTCACTGCGGCTGATGGGTTTAGCAATTAATACTAATATGGTGCGTTTTTCTATTTCTTTGTTAACTAATCCCGTCCCGATCAATATAGCCACAATTAGACCAATGATATTCATGGTTGCCAAACCAAAATCTAAAAAGATTTTATCAGAACTGGTGGCTGTAAATTCAGGAATCGCCCGGAAGGCAATAGCGAGGATGAGTGCATATAAAGGGATGATATACAGGATGCGATCGCGGATCACTTCCTGAAATACATTTTTGGACATGGTAACAGTTCTAATTACATTCATATTTGTTAGTTATGGATTTGCTTTCGTTCTATTTTACCTTAGTATTGTTACTTTTTTGGTGGGGGAGAACCATTGAAAAATTTACTTGTGCGATCGCAATAAATTTTCGCAACTGCATTTTTATTATCTTTATTTGTCTGTTGTCCCGATTGAGACGGTTGAATAAAACAAGATTTTTTCCAGTAAAATCCTTTGGTATTAGCACTAGGTCCATTCCAGATAGTTAAAATATCTAGTTGATATCCACCAGATTTGGCATTAACTACACGATGTTCAACAGTCCAGAGTTGTTTTTCTTGGGATCTACTGAGGTAATTATTGATTGTTCTATTCCCTAAATTTTCTAGCTTTTCATCAGCGTCTATTAACCATTTTTCTACTTCTGACCAAGGTTTATTGGCAATTTGTTGATTAACTAAAGGTTGCAGTTTATTTAAAATCAGATCACCATTTTTTGGTTTTTTTGCAGGTGGTTCTAGTCTAATTACAAAGGCACTTTTCTGAAAGTTGTCTGCACGTAAACTAGGATAGTCTTTTAACCACTTATCTATAACGAAGTAAAACTGCAACCAACAACTAATTAGCATACACCAAGATAACAAAACTATTATTTTTTGCCTATCTTGTAATTTGGGCAGTTTTGCTTTTGCGGATCTTCCTCCTGTACCTTCAAAGAAGTTAGGTATGGCCGTAACAATTGCAGATATTGTTGGCCAAATAACTATAGTTTTAGCTGTTAATATATTCTCCTGATGTCCAAAGGCAAATACACTCACTAAGAACCCCGTAATTATTGACCCGACTGGCATAAAAGTTCCGGGAAATCTTAAAGGATCATCGGTGGTGTACCAAGCTGTTCCTGCTAACAAAAATAGCCATCCACAAAAGGCAATAATATCTTTGACATAACCTACAGCAAAGTATGATATTCCCCAAGAAAAAACACTCAAATAAATAAATGTCTGCCAGGAGTATGCTTTTGCTGGTGTCAGAAATTTTTGCACTCCTGCGAATAAACCTTTAATAAATTCAAATATGCCCAGTATTTCCTTGAATAATGAGTCCATTGGATTACCTCTAATGAATAAAGTGACTAATATTGATCATCTTCCAGAATACAGAGAACGAATTAATAAGATAATAGTTATGGCACTATAGCTCAATGAATTTGCGATTAATGTTGCCACTACTAAACTAGTATTTTGCAACTTAGCTATATTCATATACATGACTCTTTCTTGAGAAGAAATAATTGCTGTTTCTGTTTTTTTACCACCTTCATTCATCACAATGATCAGCATTTTCATTATTAGGAATTTAACTAGGAAATTGCCTAAAAAGATAATAAATGATAACAAAATTATCAGAGAACTGATGCTAGAGTCTTTCAGTTTATTAAAAAATACATAATTAATCAGTTGTGATTTGATTGTAACATCTAATATTGGTTCGATCATAAAAAAGATAATCCAGCCAATGACACTAGAAAAAACATTAATAGTAATTGCATAAAAAATGCTAGTCTTCTTATCGAACTTCAGCCATTTATTAAAAACAGAAGCTTCTATGGGAATGGCTGCTAGTAAGAATAATATTTCAAAAAATATTGCCCCAACTGGCAAAATTATGGGTAGTGATAATTCGTCAGACATATTTTTTAAAGGTCTAAATTAGTACCATTTTGGCTATAACCCGCGTCCACATCGTAGTCTGGGTTAGTAAACCTAAATTTCTGTTTGCGGCGATTATCTCATGTTTTGGTATTTATAATCTGAGTATTTCCAGATTTTTTATGGAAATTATCAATACATTTACTTAATGTAAATACGTAGGCAGAAAACCGTACATCCTCAGCCCGGTTTCGTTAAGATAAGGAATTACCACTTTATAGCTTTTCAAAAGATGACAAGAAACGGTATCGGTATTCGCACAGCACAAGCGCGTTCTGAGCGGCTTACAGGTCAAATTCACGTCTATGATGGTTTGGGAAAAGGTAAGTCCCAAGCAGCTTTAGGGGTGGTTTTGCGCTCCATTGGTTTGGGAATTAATACACCCTGGGATTCTTATAGCCGGGTGTTACTGTTGCGGTTTTTAAAGGGTCCAGAACGGGATTATGATGAGGATGGAGCAATAGCAGCTTTACAGCGGGGATTTCCCCATTTAATTGACCAGGTTCGCACGGGAAGAGCCGAATTTTTCGGACATGATCAAATTACACCTTTTGATCGCACGGAGGCTATACGGGGTTGGGATGTAGCCAAAGGTGCGATCGCTTCTGGTTTATACTCGGTTGTAGTTCTGGATGAAATTAACCCGGTTTTAGATTTAGGTTTGCTATGCGTGAATGAAGTCATAAACGTTTTAAAATCTAAACCTCAAGAATTAGAAATCATTACGACTGGACGCGCTGCACCACAAGCATTATTAGATATTGCAGACCTACATTCGGAAATGAAACCTCACCACCACCCCACAGCCGCAGAACTGTTTATTGAAGGCGTTGAAATTTATACAGGTGCGGGTAAGGGTAAATCTACCAGTGCCTTGGGTAAAGCTTTACAAGCTATTGGCAGAGGTATCAATCATCCTGGATCTAACCGTGTATTAATTATGCAATGGTTAAAAGGTGGCAGTGGCTATACTGAAGATGCAGCTATAGCCGCTTTACAGCAGTCTTATCCAGAAGTGGTAGATCATCAACGTTGCGGACGGGATGCCATTGTTTGGCGTAATTCGCGTCAAGATTTAGACTATATAGAGGCGGAGAGAGGTTGGGAAATTGCTAAAATGGCGATCGCTTCTGGTGTGTATAAAACTATCATTCTCGATGAACTCAATCCCACTGTAGATTTAGAATTATTACCCGTTGATCCCATTGTCCAAGCATTATTACGTAAACCCCGCGACACAGAAGTGATTATTACCGGTCGCTGTCAAAATCAACCGGCTTATTTTGATTTAGCCAGTATTCATTCTGAGGTTTATTGTCATAAACATTACGCAAATGAAGGCGTGGAATTGAAGCGGGGGGTTGATTTTTAACAGCAGGGGCGCAGGTTCTGCGCCCTCCGTTCTATTTCTCGTATACGGCAGTAACTAGTATTATAAATTATAAACATTAATAATAAAACTCTTGTGGTGCGGGCATCTTGCCCGCATAAACAGACATTAATAATAAAACTCTTGTGGTGCGGGCATCTTCCCCGAATAAGAAGTACCTCACTCAAATTAAACTTGCTTTAATATTTTTATTTGGGTTGAGAAAAACCAACCCAAAAATCACGATTATTGATGATCTTGTTGATTTAACCAAGTTATTAAATCAGCAACTTCAGAAATATTAAACAACGCTGCACCTAAATTTTCTAGCTGTTCAACAGGTAGGATTTTCACTCTTTCAAGTATTTCAGAATCAATTTCTCCAAATCTTTGATTTAGTAACATTAGACAAAATTTAACTTCTCCTTTTAGTTCTCCCTTTTGGAAAATGTCTTGATAAATTACTGATTCTTGCATAATATCCTCACTCAATAATTGACGAATAAAATCTTTCTCAAACCGCAAACCGGCTAAAATCTCTGTGTAAGCTGCAATATCCTGTTTAGTCTCCCTGTCTGCAATTTTAGCAAGATTATTGGCAATCTGGGATAATAAACCTTGGGGTGAATTTGTCCGGGTTAATGGTGCTAATGGTAATAATGGCAGACTATTTAAAAATAATTCTGGTTCTTCTTCCCACATTCTGAGGACACGGTAACGGTGTCTGGTTGTTTCGTTAATGTATGCTTCAGTAAAAACAATTGGATCATCTGTTTCTTGTAAGAAAATCACTACTTGAGTAACGGGAACTTGATATGTACGGATTAATCTCACTGAATAATCTAACTCTCTAAACGGAATGGGAGGTTTAGATTGTGGTTTGGTTTGAAATTCAGTAAAATACGATTTTCTGTTTGTAAGAAGGTGACAAAATCAGCGCGAATTGGTTCTATACTCAATTCGGTTTTTAAAACTTTGATTGTTTTTGGTTCTTGGGGAAGTAACCATTTAGCAAAATCAAAGGGATATTTTTCTGCTAGTAGTTTACAAACGTTGTCAAAACTCATAGGGTTATAAAATTAAATTGTCAGAATCAGATATTGGGTGGGTTGACGTTAGGAAACCCAACATTTTCAAGCATTTGTTGGGTTGCGCTGTTGCTTAACCCAACCTACACAAACTAATTAATATCAGAAGTTGGGGACATGGATAAAGTGATATTATTGAGAACTTTCGATAATTT
>JBJUHT010000102.1:0-8146 GCA_046070105.1 Dolichospermum sp. | reverse complement strand
ACTCATTCCTAATAATACAACAGATAAACCGAAACTATTAACTAACTTGGCTGTAATTAGTAGAGGTGCGGTCAGGGCGATATTAATGGCATGATTTTGAAAGCCAAATACTTTACCGTGCATTTCTGGTGGGGTTTGTTGTTGAATTAAGGTCTGCATTGGCACGTTAACAAAAGCTGCACCTATGCCTAAGAAAATACATAGTCCTAATGCTAAGGGTTGGTTGTCAATAAAAATGAATAAGCCTAAAGAGAATGCCATAATTATAAACCCAATCAAAGGCAAGGGTTTATGATGTAAACGATGGCCGAAATGCCCTAAAATAGCCGCACCTATGACCATACCCACCCCAGCGGCGGCAACAAAAGAGCTAAATTCTTCGGGTGCTAAATGTAACCTTGCTGCCATGCCAATGGCTAGTTCTATCAGGGCGGCAAATACGCAGTATAAGGTGACAATTTGTAGCATGGCATTCCATACTAGCCGATTTTGTTTGAGATAGCGTAGTCCTAACATAAATTCCGACCAGGGATTAATTGGGGCTGTGTGTTGGTTAAGTCTGTGTTCTCGAAAATGAATGGGCATCATGATCAGGGCAGAAAGCAGGTATAAACAGCCAACTATCAATTCTTTACCAAAGCCCTTGTTAAAACTTTCAAACCAGTTTAACATAGGTGTAGCCACGGCATTACCAATAATTAACGCAGCCATCATTGTGCTGCTGAATAAGGCATTGGCGGCCATTAAACCTTCTTTTTTGACCAAAAGGGGAATAGCGGACTGTTCTGCTGGGGCGAAGAATTGGGTAATGGTAGAGATCAAAAAGGTGAAGAGGAGGAGAATGGCAAATTCGCGCGGTAGGAAGGGAATTAAGATCATTAATACACCACGCACGGCATCTGAACCCACCATAATCAGTTTTTTTGGTACACGGTCAACGATAATACCACCTACAGAACCAAACAACATGGCTGGGGCAGTGAACGTCATATACAAATAAAAGCGTCCGTCTTCTGCACCACCATTAACGGGCAAGTAGAGTTTGAGTAAGGCAATCATTAATACAAAGAATATCTTATCTGCCAATTGGGAAATTAGTTGCCCAATCCATAGGAGCATAAAGCCTCTATTTTTTACCAATGCGGCAAATCCGTGGTCAATAGTAGTAGATTTGTTAGGTAACATTAGATACTTTTAATAGAGAAATGATTGAGGTAATTACGCATGAAATAATCAAGGTTAGGAGCAAAAAAGGGAGATGTCGAGATCAATTATTATTAATTAATAATAAGCTTTTCGGTAACATTTTTCCTAATTCCTGAAATAATCACTGTTTGTCATATTGTTGTAATATACAACTGAGAAATTCACAGACGGTCAGGTAGTTTTTGGGTGGAGAGAACCCAGTTGACGGGTTTACCCATTTTCCTGGGACTGCTTGGGGGGAGTGCCACATTGATAGATGGTCAACTGCTGGATCTGCGTAAAAGTTATTTTCTTTTATACCGAGACAAGCTGAGGTAGAATGAGTGTAATAATCATGACTTAAACGATGAATGGGAAAGTTGCCTCCCAGAGGGACTCCCCAACCGTCAATGGCAATAAAAGCCTGAACGTGACCTCCCAGAAGTTGCCACCCTGTAGCAGCACCTATACCTCCAATTACACCCGCACTAAAGCATAAGAAGATGAGAGGAGATTCTAGCTTATCACGGAGGCGATCGCGCAGGAAATGTAAAATATGAAATGTTGATAAAGTTAAATAGCCTTCTCCTGGAAAAACTAGTATATCTGCGGGTTTTTTTGTGTCCAAGTTTTTTTCATCTTTATTTAAGCACTCTTGGATAAAGCTTTGAGTTAATTCTGGTGCATGAATTCCGGGACAAATAATAATGGGCATTGATTTTTTTATTTTCTGATTTGTCATAATTTTCTACTAAATTAACATGAAAATTGACCGCAGATGAACGCAGATAAACGCTGATAAAGAAAAAGGATAATTATTCTGTGTAGCTTTGGAGAAAATTGGTCGGATTCGTGAATCATTAGTTTTATAATAAATGCAAAAATTTTCTGATCTTAATTAGATTATGCAAACTGACAATTTACTAAATCTACCTCTCATGGGTTGCGGAACTTGGGCTTGGGGAAATCAATTGCTTTGGGGATACAATCAAAGTATGGATAACCAGTTGCAAGAGGTTTTTAATCTCTGTGTGGACAATGGTATTACATTATTTGATACGGGTGATTCCTACGGTACTGGCAAATTAAAAGGACGTAGTGAGTTACTTTTAGGAAGATTTTGCCAAGAATATCAAGGAATAAATAAAGAGAATATTTGCATTGCGACTAAGTTGGCTGCATACCCTTGGAGGTGGACTAGAAAATCAATTATATCAGCTTGTTATGGCTCGGCAAAAAGATTAGGTAAAAATGTTGATTTGGTGCAAATGCACTGGTCTACAGCTAATTATGCACCTTGGCAAGAAGTGGGTTTATTAGATGGTTTAGGTGATTTATATCAGCAAGGTTTAGTTAAAGGTGTCGGTTTGTCTAATTATGGTACAAAAAGACTTAAATGGGTGCATAAAAGATTTCAGGAAAGAGGAATACCTATTAAAAGTTTGCAGGTACAATATTCACTTTTATCTACTTATCCAGTCACGGAATTAGGTTTAAAGGAAGTTTGTGATGATTTGGGAATTAGGTTAATTGCTTATAGTCCTTTAGGGTTAGGTTTATTAACCGGGAAGTTTTCGGAAAATGGCAGTTTTCCTAAAGGTATTCGTGGGTTATTATGTCAGCAGTTATTACCAGGAATGAAACCACTTTTAGGATGTTTACAGGAAATAGCAAATACCAGAAATAAAACTATGTCTCAAGTGGCTATTAATTGGTGTATTAGTAAAGGTACAATTCCGATTCCTGGGGCTAAAAATGTGGAACAAGCAAGGGAAAATATTGGGGCTTTAGGTTGGTTTTTGAGTGATGGTGAGGTGATAGAATTAGATACTGCTGCTAATAGGGTGGAGAAGAGAATGGTGCAGAATATTTTTCAAACTAAGTAATCAGTAATATTCAACCCCATAACAAAAGAATCATGGTACAAACTTCTACTTTGATATTTCGTCTTTCCCAAGGACATTTGAACTTGCTCACAGTTTGTCCTCGCAAATTCCAATATAGCTATTTAGAACAACTTAACACACCCATAGATCCTCAAAAGGAAGAAGATCAAATTTTGGGTAGTCTTTTTCACTTACTTATGCAGCAGCAAGAAATGGGTTTATCTATTCATAATTTGTTAGAAGAAAATCATAAATTAGCAAATTGGATGACTGATTTTATGAAAATTGCGCCAGAAATATTCACAACTAATATTAATAATCATCATCAAACTTTTCGAGAAAGTGAACATTATCGAACTTTGCAAATTGGAGAATACTTACTCACAGTTATTTATGATTTATTAATTACTGATGAAAATCAAGCTCAAATTCTCGACTGGAAAACCTCTTCTAAAATACCAAAACCGGAAATATTAGCCCAAAATTGGCAGACAAAACTGTATATGTATATATTAGCAGAAACTAGTAAATATCTACCAGAAAATATTTCCATGACTTACTGTTTTGTACAATCAAAAGGGCAAAATAAAATCATCAAATTTACTTACAGTGAACAACAACATCAAAAAACAGCACAGGAATTAAATCAATTATTAAACAACTTAACAAAATGGGTCACAGATTATGAACATAATACACCATTACCACTTAAAGAATCTGATGAAAGCTGTGAATCTTGTGAATTTGCTGTGCGGTGTCACCGTCAAAAAAATCAGGAAATAACTATGAATATTAACCAGCATTTCCCTAAATTAGAAGATATTGTAGAAGTATCACTTTAAATACTTGATTTCTATTTATTGCTATTTGTATCTTAGCGCGAAACTCTCATGAAATGGATTTTAAAAACAACTGAAAAACCCCCTGGTTGGTTTATTGAATTAGTGAAACGCTACGCACCGGGAATAGATGGTAATTTTGCTGCTGAATTATTTTGGCAGCGGGAAATTAAATCTGAGGAGAAATTGGCGGCTTTTATTGATTATCAAGTTTATCAAAGTGCTGATTTTCGGGAATTTGGAAAGGAAATGAATTTGGCTGTAGAAAGATTAATAACTGCGGGAAAAAAAGGAGAAAAAATTGCCATTTGGGGGGATTTTGATGCCGACGGAATTACCGCCACTGCGGTATTATGGGATGGTTTGGGTGAATTTTTTCAAAAATATCAGCAATTAACTTATTATATTCCCAATCGTTTCACAGAATCTCATGGTTTAAATAGGTCGGGAATTGATATTTTAGCCAAGGCAGGTTGTAAATTAATTGTTACTTGTGATACGGGAAGTACAAATATTTCAGAGGTCATTTATGCCCAAAGTTTAGGGATAGATGTTATTATTACAGACCATCATACATTACCTTCAAAACGCCCGCCAGTGGTGGCAATTATTAATCCTCGTTATTTACCACAGGAACATCCTTTGTTTCATCTTTCTGGTGTTGCAGTTGCTTATAAATTGGTGGAGGCTTTATATGCAAATTTACCAGATATTCCCGAAAATCCTTTAACTGATTTATTAGATTTAGTCGCAATAGGATTAATTGCAGATTTAGTACAATTAAGTGGAGATTGTCGTTATTTAGCACAATTGGGAATTAAACAATTACATACAGATTATAAAAAATTACCAACAGCTAGAAGCAGACCTGGTGTGGGTAAATTACTAGAATTATGCCAGAAAAATGGCGATCGCCCTACAGATATTTCCTTTGGTTTGGGACCGCGAATTAATGCTATTAGTCGCATTCATGGTGACGCTAGTTTTTGTGTGGAATTATTGACAAGTAGAGATATAGAACGTTGTCAAAAACTTGCAGAAGAGACGGAATTAGCTAATTCCCGTCGTAAGTCTTTACAAAAAGATGTTCAAGCACAAGTTACTAAAAAACTCGCACAATTAGACTTATCAACTACTAGTGTTATTGTTTTAGAAGATTCTCAATGGTCTGCTGGTGTTTTGGGTTTGGTTGCTGGCCAAATAGCCCAGGAAACAGGTCGTCCGACAATTTTATTAAGCACAGAAGGAAAGGAAAAAGAAGCAGATTCTAGCCAATTTATAGCGCGAGGTTCGGCGCGTTCTGTGAATAATATTGATTTATATCAATTAGTTCAAGAACAAGCTCATTTATTACATCGTTTTGGTGGACATCCTTTCGCAGCCGGTTTGAGTTTATTAGTAGAAAATATCCCTTTATTTACCGCTGCAATTAATCAAAAATTACGGCAATCTTTGGGAGGAATTAATCTAACTGCAACGGTGGAAGCTGATTTAGTGGTGACAGTTGCAGATTTAGGTAAAGATTTATTTTCAGAACTGAAACTTTTAGAACCCTGTGGTATGGGAAATCCTGTTCCCAAATTATTAATTAAAAACTGTTGGTTTGAAAATTCTTGGCATAAAAATCAACAGGATTTGCAAGGGAAGAAAGTACAATATATTAAAACAGATTTTAGTATTCGAGATGATTCTACTAATGATGCTTTTCCTGGTATTTGGTGGGGACATTATAAAGAAGAATTACCTATTGGTAGATGTGATTGTATTGCGGAGATTGATTTTAATAGTTTTAAAAAACGCTATGAAATTAGATTAATTGCAGTTCGTTCTCATGTTGAAGATGAACTAAAAAATCATAATTATCCTCTAATTTTAGACGCGAGAAATCTGGAAAATTCACAGGAAATTACAAATGAAAAATCACTATTAATTATGAAAGATTGTCCTACTAATTGGGAAGATTTACGATTATGGTTCAGAAAATCTCTTGATGATCAAAAACAATTAGTTATTGCTTGGAAAAAACCCCATAATCAAGAACCCATAGATATTTGGTTAACGTTTGTAGGTATTGCTAAATATCTCAGTCGCACGAATAAATCTGTTAGTTGTCTGCAAATTTTGTCAAAACTGGGTATTAGTAAACAAAGTCTATATTTAGGATTTGAAGCTTTAAAATGTTTAGGATTTATAGTCAAAATTAAAGATGATTATTTACAAATAATCTGGGATTCTATAGATGATCAAAAACCATCTGATGATATGATTAACCAATTTTTAATTACTCTTAAAGAAGAACAATTTCAACGGGATTATTTTTTTGATGTTCCTTTATCTATTATTGTTGCTATGATCATTGATTTTTCCGCAGTCTCAAAAAATGGTTAATTATTGCGTCTACATAGATAAAATCTACCTACACAGGTTAGAAATTTTGGTTTTTTATCAGACATAGGAACGATTAGAAATCGCGTTTACACAGATAAAATATACCTACACAGATTAGAAATTTTGGTTTTTTATGGTTCTTCAGTACCCTGTTCCCTGTTCCCTGGTCATAACGACAATTTTTAACGCCAACCTACTTATCGTTTTGTATTTGCAAAAATAAGAGTTATTATTTTTAGTAATAAATTAAAAAACTTTTATAAAACCAAAATAGTGTGGTGTATTCTCCAAAAGTTTGTATTTGGCAACCTAGCTGTCCTATTCATTTAGTTAGCAAAACAGGACAAGCTGTAGAGATTTCGATTCATACTCCCAGTCCATATATCTGTGCTAACTGTGAACAGATATTACCAGACTGGAAACAACAACAGTTTTTGTGGGTAGTGCTTGTCTTACAACAATCACGATTTCCTTTAGAAGAAAGAACCACAGCAACGGAGAAAGAAAAAGAAAAACTGCGGGAAAAATTTTTGCGGTTTGGTTGCGATGTAGCATTTAATTTGCGCGATCGCGGATATTTAACGGATTTGATAGACCCCCGTACAGGTTATCCATTACTATCTCATTCCGGTTTATTTCCCCATGATGATACAGCAGTAGCACAAGCCTTGCTAAAATATCCCGCAATTGAAAATAAATGCCATGTCCTTGTACATCCTGATTGGGGAACTGCGGTGTATCCTAGTGTGATGCTTTCGGAAGCCCCCCCAGAGATGATTGAGTTAGTAGCTAAAGTTGTAGCACCAATGCACGGGTGGATGGAAAATTAAAAATCTGAGACTTGTGCATTTATGCTCCCAATTGCTGCCGTTGCTAAATTTGCGAAAATAAATGTGTAGGCTAGAATTACTAAGCTTTTAGCAATAAGTCAGAGGAAGGGAGTATGGATAGTAACAACTGGTTGGAACAGCTAATGATGTTGGGTATTGGCACAACTTCTTTAGTTGCAGATAAACTTAAACAAGTTAGTGATGAACTGGTAAAGGATGGTAAACTCAATCCTGATCAAGCTAAGGCCGTTATGGATGATCTTGTTCATCAGTTAAAGTCCGAACAAGGCAGTTGGGATGAGCAAATGCAACGCCAAATACGAAATGTAATGCAGGATTTGGGAGTTGCGCGTCAGTCAGAAGTGGACGAATTACGGGGTAGAATTGACAGGTTAGAGCGTCAAGTTCGGGATTTGGAAAATAAACTGTGGCGCTAAAATGTCCTTTGTGATTTACACTAATTTGTGTTCTGTCGGTAATCTGATTACCAGTAATTAAAACAAAAAAGAGGGCTGATTTTGAAAGGAATTTTCCTCAGTGTGGTGTTAATGCTGGTATGTGTTGGCGTTTTAGTATTTACTCAAATTAGCGGTCAAAAAGATGCTGCTATCGGTAATGAATCTCCCCAAACACAACCCACCACCACTATCATTCAAGAAAACAATACTCCAAAAGCAAACAATACTATGTCCCCAGCCAATGCTGTTACTACCCCTTCTGGGCTAAAATATGTGGAACTAGAAGAGGGAACTGGTGCAACTCCCCAACCTGGACAAACCGTTGTAGTTCACTACACCGGCACTTTGGAAGATGGGACTAAATTTGATAGCTCACGCGATCGCAATCAACCCTTTAGCTTTAAAATCGGTGTAGGACAGGTAATTAAAGGTTGGGACGAAGGACTAAGCACTATGAAAGTAGGTGGCCGTCGTCAATTAATCATCCCTTCAGAGTTAGGTTATGGTGCGCGAGGTGCTGGTAACGTAATTCCCCCCTACTCTACTTTACTTTTTGATGT